>CAIUKQ010000097.1 GCA_903899705.1 uncultured beta proteobacterium | reverse complement strand
CCCGATACGGATTGGCGCAAGGCATTTGAAAAAGACTGGGTAACCCGTTGGTAGGAAAATTGACCGCAAAGGGCTGATCGGCCCGATCGCAAGGAGAGTGAAACATGAATGATCCCAAAATCAACGCCGGCTTCAATGTCGGCGGACTGCGCCTCGAGCGGCCCTTCAAGATCCGCCGGCTCGGGCATTTCGGCGTCAATGTCGTCGACATTCCAAGGGCGGCAAAGTTTTATTGCGACCTGCTTGGATTCGCCGTATCCGACCCCATCAACTTCAACCGCGACGAGCACACCGCCATCGAGAAGGTGGGCTCGGGCCTGGGTTACTTCATGCGACATGGAACGGATCACCATTCCTTCGTGATATTTCCCCTGCGCGTCGTCAACGCCAGGCCCGGCCGGGACAAATGGCCAAAGGACATGACCATCAACCAGATCACCTGGCAGGTCGGAACCCTGCGCGAAGTGGTCGAGGGCAACCGCTGGCTCTCGGAGATGGACCTTCAGATCAACCGCACCGGACGCGACAACCCCGGGTCCAACTGGCACACCTATCCGATCGGCCCGGGCTACCACATCAACGAGCTGTACTACGGCATCGAGCAGGTGGGCTGGGACGGCTTGTCCAAGCCCGCGCCGATGCATGAGAAGCACTACATGAAACCGCCGGATCTGCCGCACCGCTCGGAGTTTGCGGAAGTGCAGACCGCCATGGACAAGAGCGTCGACATTCGCACCGGCTACCGCCACATCGATCCCAATCCGGAGAAATACGACGTCGGCGGCGTGCTGCTGGCTAGGCCGTTCAAGGTCGAGCGCATCGGACCGGTAAGGATCTTCTACGACGACATTGACAAGGAATTGGCGTTCTATCGCGGCACGCTTGGCCTGGTTGTCACGGAAGAAGTTGTCTGGAAGGGGCATCGCTGCGTGTTTCTGCGGGCCAACAACGAACACCATTCGCTGGCGCTGTATCCGCGTGCGCTGCGCCGTGAACTGGGGCTCTCGGAACACACCACGCTGATGGCATTCGGCATGCAGGTCGGAAGCTATGAACAGTTGCGGGCTGCAAAGGAATTTCTCGGCGGCAAAGGTGTCACCCTGAAGTCGCTGCCCGCGGAATTGTTTCCCGGCATCGGCCATTCGGTGCTCGCCATTGATCCCGAGGGTCACGCCATACAACTATATGATTATATGGAACAAATAGGCTGGGATGGCAAGCCGCGCCCGGTTACGCAGCGCCGCAAGATCGACAATGAAAACTGGCCTGATGTGCTCGAACCGTTGGGAGACAGCTATTGCGGCGAAACCTTCTTGGGACCAATAGGCTGAGCAACCTCACGCTTTTGCAAGCGGACTCGTTACCAATTCCGCGGTCGGTTTTTTTACTATTCCGCGGGCCGCATTCTTACTAACTATTCCGCAAGGGGCATCTTTACTATTCCGCCAGCGGAATGCGCGCCTCGCTGACGACCTTGCCCAGTTTGGCGATGTCACCCCTGTAGCGCGCCGCGAAGGCCTCGGGGGTTGAGCCCACGGCATCGCCGCCCCATCCCGGCAGACGCGCGATGATGTCGGGCTGCCTCAGGGCGCGCGCGGTCTCCGCGCTGATGGCACCGAGAATCTCCCCGGGCGTTCCGGCCGGCGCGAAAAGGCCGATCCAGCTCTCGAATTCAAAGTTGGGCACCCCGGCCTCCATCATGGTCGGCAGATCGGGCGCCGTCCCCACGCGGGTTCGTCCGGTCACCGCGAGTGCGCGCAAACGCCCTGCCTTTGCATGCGGCAGGACTGCGCTGGCAGTCAGAAAACCGAACTGGATCTCGCCATTGAGCAGTGCGGGCATGAGCGGCGCATCGCCCTTGTAGGGCACGTGCACGACATCGATGCCGGTATCCATTTTCAGCATTTCTGAAATGAGATGAGCGCCACTGCCGATACCGGTGGAACCGTAATTCAACTTGCCCGGTTGGGATTTTGCATAGGCGATCAATTCGCGCACATTGCTCGCCGGCACCTTCTGGTTCAGCGCGAGAAACAGTTGCGTCGCGATGAACTGTGTTACCGGCGCGAAATCCCTGACGGCGTCGAATGGCAACTTGCGGAACAGCACTGCGTTGCTCGCAAGGCTGGACGAGGAGGCGAGCAGCGTGTATCCGTCGGGCGCTGCTTTGGCCACATAGTCGGCACCAATGATGTTGCCCGCGCCCGGCCGGTTCTCGACGATGACCGGCAGCTTCCAGGCTTCGGAATATTTTTGCGCAAAAGCGCGTGCCACGCTGTCAACTCCGCCGCCGGCGGCGAGCGGCACGACAATGCGGACCGGCTTTACGGGATAACCTTGCCCGGCCGCCACCAGCGGCACAAAAAGGCAGGTCAACAGCGCCTGCCCGGTCAGCTTCCTTGCCCATCCATGCATGTTCCGACCTTTCATGAAATCAGACAGCCGTTCTCCAGCACCCATTCGCTTCGAGAATGCCCTATTCCGGTTTTGCGCCGGTGCTTCGAATAACCTTGGCCCAACGATCACTTTCCTGGCGCATCATGACAGCCAATTCCGCCGGGGTGCTGCCGATGGGGTCAAAACCCAGTGTGGCAAGTCGTGCGATGACATCATTCTGTTTCATCGCGGTGGCGATGACACCGGATACGCGATTCGCGATGGCCGCCGGGGTTCCCGGCGGCGCCACAAGGCCGAACCAGTTTTCGGCGCCGAAACCGGGCAGCACTTCCGCGATGGCCGGGAGATCGGGAAATGCCGGTGTGCGCTTCTCGTTGCCGATGCCCAGCATGCGCACCTTGCCCTCGCGCGACTGCGGCAGCGCGGAACTCAAGCCGGCAAACATCATGTCCACCTGTCCGCCCAGCAGGTCGGAAAATGCCGGCGCCATGCCCTTGTAAGGCACGTGCACGATTTTCAGGCCGGCCAGCGTGTTGAACAATTCCGCTCCGAGATGAGGGATCGTTCCGCTGCCGCTGGATGCGTAATTGAGCTTGCCCGGATTGGCGCGGGCATAAGCGATGAATTGCACAAGGCTGTTGGCCGGCACCCTGGCATTCACGGTCAGCACGCTCAGCCCCGAGGCAATCAGCGATATGGGAACAAACGCTTCGGGGTCATAGTTGATCTTTCCGTACAGGCTTTTATTGATCACCAGCGTTGCCTGGCCGGAGAAAAGCAGGGTGTATCCATCGGGTGACGCCCGGTAAACTGCCTCGGCCGCCAGATTTCCGCCAGCGCCCGCACGGTGTTCAATCAGCACGGGTTGCCCCGTGGCAGATTGCAGACGCTCCCCGATCAGGCGCGCCATCGTGTCGGTGCCCGCCCCCGGCGGAACCGGGAGGATGAATTTGACCGGCTTGGAGGGAAATTCCTGAGCCAATGCGGAGAGCGACAGCACCGTCGACAATGCCACGCATCGCATCCCGTAATTCAACAAGCACGTCATCCACAATTCCCTTTTTTTCAGATGAAACCCGACATCAAACTGCGACCTGCCGACAATTCACTTCACTGCATCGTCGTTGCCACTCCAAGGGAAGAACTCTATCATTGGCCGCGTCTCCACCCGAATTGAATTGTCCCGCCATGTCCAACAATGACATCCTGAAAATCAGGATCGAGAACCACATTTGCCTCCTGACGTTGAATCGTCCCGAGGCGCGCAACGCATTAAGTACCGAACTTAGCCTGGCCATCGTCGAAGCGGTGCTTGATGCCGACGAAAACCCGGATGTCTTCCTCATCGCAATCACCGGGGAAGGCGACAAGGCTTTCTGCTCGGGCGCCGACCTGCGCGAAGCCCACGAACGGGCCGAATCGGGCCGCATTGTCCGCGGCCCCCTGCATTCCCCACGCCGTGTGATGACTGAAGTGCTGGTCGACGCGAAAAAACCGTCCCTTGCCATCATCAACGGCCCCGCCCTAGCAGGCGGATTCGAGCTCGCGCTGGCCTGCGACCTGCGCGTTGCCGTGGATGACACCTTCTTCGGATTGCCCGAGGCGAAACGGGGCCGTGGCGCCCATTTCGCCTCGGTGGTGCTGCCGCAGATGATTCCGCCGGCGATAGCCATGGAATGGCTTTACACCGCGCGGCGCGTGCCGGTCGAGGAGGCTGCTCGTTATGGGCTTGTCAACCGCGTGGTGCCGCGGGAAAAACTCATGGACACCGCGATGGAACTTGCAGGGGAGGTTGTTTCCTCGGCGCCGCTTTCCCTGCAGCGCATGAAGCTGACCTACCGCAAGACGCAAGGTATGCAGCTCAACTCGGCCATACGCCTGGATACCGGGCCGGACACCTACGCCTCCGAGGATCAGAAGGAGGGCAGCAGGGCGTTTCTGGAAAAGCGCGCGCCGGTCTGGAAGGGGCGATAGCGCCGCCCATAGCGCATGCCAAAGCCCTCGGGAGAATGACTGCATGCAAAACATTCGCTCTTGCAAAATTGACTCATATCAATGGCCAAAGGGATTTCCAATGAACCTTCGTCGCTCAGCAATCCGCACTTTCCTTGCAACCCTGATTGCCGCCACCAGCGGCTTCGCCCAGACGCAGGACAAACCTTTTGAACCTTATTCCGGGCAGCCGGGCAAGGACGTGGTCTGGGTACCAACACCCGCCACGACCGTCAGCAAGATGATGGACGTTGCGAACATCGGCCCCCAGGACTTTGTCATGGACCTGGGATCGGGGGATGGACGAAACATCATTGCCGCGGCAAAGCGCGGCGCCCGCACCCTGGGTGTGGAATTCAATCCCGAAATGGTGAAATTGTCCGAGGCCAATGCGGCGAAAGAAGGCGTCGCGGACAAGGCCCGGTTCGTGCAGGGCGATATGTTCACCGCCGATATCTCCCAGGCCACGGTCATGGCCCTGTTCCTGCTGCCGGACAACCTGCGCAAGCTCACCCAGAAGTTTCTCGACTTGCGCCCCGGCACCCGCATCGTTGTCAATACCTTCGGGATCGATGGATGGGAAGCTGTGCGCACGGAATCCGCGCAGGGAGATTGCGGCGCCTGGTGCAGCGTGATCCTCTACATCGTTCCCGCAAAGGTCGCAGGCACGTGGCGGTTGTCGCAGGGCGAACTGAAGCTCGAACAGAAAGCGCAGACCTTGTATGGCACGCTCACCTTGAATGGCGAGGCAAAGACCATCGACGTGGGCCGCGTCATTGGCGAACAGGTGGTGTTTTCGGTCAATGGCATTGAATACAGCGGGCGACTCAACGGCGATACGCTGGCCGGCACGGTCAAGAGCAATATTCCGGGGAATTGGGTGGCCAGGCGCGTTCCCGATTGACCCGGCCGTTTTTCGCACATATGCGGGAAAATCCGTTACAAGACCGCGAAGGCCTGCGCGCCATAACGCGGGCTTGACGCCCGGCACACCAAACACGGCATAATCCGCGCCTTATCCTTCACCTCATCCATCTGGAAAAGACCATGAGCACATATTCAATCCTCGGCCTTTGCGGCAGCCTGCGCGCAAAGTCACTCAATCTTGCAGCGTTGAAAGCGGCCGCAGAAGTCATGCCTGCCGGCATGACACTCACCATCGCCACCATTGACGACCTGCCCATTTACAACCAGGACGTCCAGGACAAGGGTTGGCCGGCACCGGCCGAGCGCCTCCGTGCCCAGGTGGCAGCCGCCGATGGCGTCATCATGGCGAGTCCAGAATACAACTGGTCGGTGGGAGCGCCGCTGAAGAACGTGATCGACTGGCTCTCCCGCTACAAGGAACAGCCGTTCCAGAACAAGCCTGTCGCCATGGTCAGCGCCACCGGTGGCCCCGTGGGCGGGGTGCGCGGCCAGTTGGACCTGCGGCGGATAATGGCCGTTCTCGGCGGCCAGGTGCTGGTCAAGCCAGAAGTGTTCATCGGCAGCGCCGCCGGCAAGTTCAGCCCCGATGGCAAGCTCACCGACGAAACCACGCGCAAATTCCTCACCGACCAGATGCTCGGCCTGCGCGACCTCATTGAGAGGACTAAACGCGCTAACGGCTAGAAGAAAACAAAAAAAGGGGCCGGGCTCGATTTAACAATTCGAGCCCGGCCCTTTTTCCTTCAGGCGCTGCCGCAGATGCGCGGGCGCCGGCTTCCCTGGCCAGAGGCACCCGCCCCGCCGCCCGCTTACTCCACCGGAATGCCCGCGTCCTTGACCAGTTTTGCGGCGCGCGCCAGGTCGCGCTTGAGCACCTGATCCACTTCCTCCGGCGTCGACAGGGTCATGATGAAACCCAACTGGTCGAAACGCTCCTTCATGTCCGGCGCGGTCGACGCCTTGTGGATTTCCGCGTTCAGCCTTTGCACGATGGGTTTGGGCAGATTGGCCGGGCCGAAGAATCCGTTCCATCCCGGCGGTGGGTCATACGCGGGCACGCCTTCGCTGACGGTGGGAATGTCGGGTGTCCTGCCATACCGCTTGGTATTGTTGATGGCAATGATGTGCAATTTCCCCGCTGTGTGATGCGGGTACATGGTGCCGAAAATCCCGAATCCGCTGTCCAGTCGGCCTGCCATGAGTTCCGTGGCAACCAGGTTCGGATCCTTGAAAGGAACATGCGTCAGCTTGATACGGACCGCCAATTGCAGAACTTCGCCGGAGAGATGGTGGGATGTGCCCACGCCGGATGTGCCATAGAAGAGATTGCCCGCTTTCGCCTTTTCGACGTAGTCCTGCATGTTCTTGATGGCCGAATTCGGCGGCACGGCCACCACCAGCACCGCATCGCTCAAAAGAGAGATGGAGGAGAAATCCTTGACCGGGTCATAGGGCGTATTGCGCGAGAGCGCCAGGCGATAGACCTGCGAATTGGTGGCCGCGTACAGGAAGGTGTAGCCATCGGGGGCCGCCTTGGCCACCATGTTGGCGCCCACCACGCCCGCCGCCGCGGGCTGTGGATCAATGATCATCGGCTGCCCCATCGACTCGCCCATTTTCTGGCCGATGAATCGGGCCAGCGTTTCTCCACCGCCACCCAGTGCCAGCACCATGCGCATCGGTTTGGCGGGATAACCCTGGGAGAAGATCGCAGACGATGCGGCCATCGTCACCGCGAACAGTGCGGCTGCAACTGGAACGCGTGCCGGTTTTTTCATGGGTCCTCCTTGGACAAATCGATCGTCCCGATCACGGGCTGACCGACATCATAACGGTTCCTCCTGCTGTTCAGAAGCTCAAGCAAGGGATGCAAAGACGCTTGCGCGGCGCCGTTTCCGCAGGATGATTGCGAACCTGCCGGCACGAATTGTGTTTTACTTGCGCCGCAAAAAATCAATCAAGGAGATTCCCGCATGCTGCTCACCGGCAAACAGAAACTCGAACGACTGCGGGACGGCCGCACCGTCTACATCGGCTCGGAAAAGGTCAACGATGTGACATCGCACCCCGCATTTCGCGGCGGCGCGCAAACCATCGCCGAGCTGTACGACATGAAGGCCGATCCAGCCAGGCACGAGCAGCTTTCCTTCGAGGAGGACGGCGAACGATACAGCATGTACTGGCTGCGCTGCCGCAATCGCGACGATCTGTCAAAGCGCATGCATGCGGTCAAGGCAATCGCGGAATTCACGTATGGCCTCATCGGCCGCTCGCCCGATCACGTCGCGGGCCTTGTGACCGGCATGGCCACGCGCCACTCCGTGCTCAATGACCTGCATGCCGGCTTTGGCGACAATCTCCTGAACTACTACGAGTACGCCAGGAAAAACGATCTTTACCTTTGCTTTGCCGTCGTGCCACCCACGGGCCTGCGTAGCGCGGAATTATTTCCGGGCCAGGAGCGCGAGGATCCCAGCCTCCAGGTGGTGGATGAGGACGAGAATGGCGTGACGATTTCCGGAATGAAGATGCTCGCCACCGGCGCGGTCTATTCCGATGAGATCTGGGTCGGCAACCTCACCCCCATCGACGACAAATTCAACCGGGAAAGCATCACCTGCGCACTGCCGGTCAACACCCCGGGGGTGACGCTGTGGTCGCGCGAACCCTATGCGCGCGGTGTGCGTCACGAGGAGGACTATCCGCTGTCCTGGCGCTTCGACGAATCGGACTGCGTGCTGGTGTGCGACCGGGTCAAGGTTCCCTGGGAGCGGGTGTTCCTGCACAACAACGGCGCCTGGTCGCGCCGCATCTACACCGAGACCGCCTCCAACTGTTACGCGAACCATCAGTCCAATGTGCGCTTCTGGGCCAAGATGGGATTGATCGCCGGCCTTGCGAGTCGCATCACGCAGGCCAACGGCGTTGCAAAAATTCCCGGCGTGCGCGAACTGCTGGGACGCGTCGCCGCGCTCGAGGCAAATATCGGCGGCATGGTGTGCGGCCAGATCGAAGCATGGGAAGCGTGGCCCGAAGGATTCGCCACACCCAATCGCCGATTCATGTATGCGGCGCTCAACTGGTGCCAGGAAAACCACACGGAAATCATCGACATACTGCGCACGCTGCTGGGCGGCATTCCGCTTCAGATGCCCGCCTCGGTCGACGTCATCCAGGATCCCGCACTCAAAAGCCGGTTCGAGAAATGGTGGTCGACGCCGTCCATCGAGGCACTGGACCGCCTCAAGCTCTACAAACTGGCGTGGGACCTGACCGGCACCGAATTTGCCGGTCGGCACATGCTGTACGAGAAGTTCTACGCCGGCAATTCCATCGTGGTGCGCAACCAGAATGACCGCGAGGCGCCGTGGGACAAGTTCCACGGCATCGTTGACGGGCTACTCGCGCATTCGGCAAAAAAATAGGCCGGATCCAAAACTTCGGACCCGGCCTGACTGGCTTTTGTTGGCCGCCTTGGCGGCGTCGGCTATTTCCCGCCGAATGGCAAAGGCTTGAGCGAGCGCATATAGGCAATCACCGATTTCATGTCCTCGGCGTTGACGTTCTGGTAGAAGGCGAATGCCATCGGCGGCTTGAGCTTGCTGCCGTCTTTTGAAACGCCTGTGCGTACGGCGCGATCGATGTCGGCATCCGTCCAATCCGAAAGCCCGTTCGCGCCCGGTGTGAGATTGCGCGACACCGCCTGTCCGGCCGGGCCGGGGAATATCCGTCCACCCGCACCCATTTGGCTCATGTCGAGGCGCCCTTTCACCTGCGGCGTATGGCAATCCATGCAGTGGCCCATTGATACAAGGTAACCGCCGTACTTCATCGCATCGCTTTTTGCCGGCGTCTGCACGTTGGCCAACGGAGGGCCATAGCTCGGCGGCAGCGGAATCTTGTACACGGACTTGGGCACTGCATTCTTCACCGGAGGCTGGGCGCGCAGGTAGGCAATGATGGCGGCCAGATCGGCGTCCGACACATCCCGCAGAAATTCAATCGGCATGGGCGGCCCGATGATGGTGCCATCCGGGCGAACACCCTCGCGTATCGCCTTGCCCAGTTGCGCATCGGTCCATTTGCCGATGCCGGTTTCCGGGTCGGGAGTGATGTTAGGCGAGTAGGCCTTGAACGCCGGCGTATCGAACACTTCGCCGCCGGACAGGCCGCGCCCTGCAATCGGCCGGCGATTCTGATCCAGCGGCGCATGACAATTGCCGCAGGCTGCGATGCCGTTGACCAGATAGCCGCCGCGTTCTACAGGCGACTGCGCAAGCGTCGAACCCGCCTGCAGCGCGATAAACACTGATATCCCCATTCCAAGCTTTCGCATTGGTCGTCTCTCCCCTTTTTGCGTTGTTGTAACTTATTGAATAGTGATGTTTTTAGTCAGCGGACCACAAAACCTCCGCGCCGCTGTCGCCGACTCTCACCATCGCCGACAGTAGTGCGTGAAGCTTGCCATCCGATGCACCGGCGCACAAGGTGTAGACCGCGCCTGCTTCGAGTATTTCTTCGCTATCGGCGGACAGGCGGGGCGCCTCTTCGATGGCCATGCCGATGCCATTGCCAACGGCGCCACCGGCCACCGGATGCGGCAACAGTGGTTTGACCGCGGACGCCACGCCCGCCGCAAGGTCACGCACCCTCGCACCCGGCTTTGCCTGCGCGATCAAGCCACGCAGGGCCTCGCTGACACGATCGCGCACGGGATGGGGCTTTGCGCTTTCGACGATCAGCCCCTCCACCCAATAGCCCGCGTTCAACACTGCAAGGCTCACCTGCAGAGGATCAACCTTGCGATCCAGCGGCGTCGAAAATGGACGCAACGTCGCCCCGCCATCAAGACTGAAGAGGCTGCGCACATCCTGCGCGCCCATGGCATGGGCCGCACGCTCGGCCTCGAGCACGGCGGATGTCACGCTGGCGCCCGAGCGCTGTGACTCGGCGAGCACGCCGGCCGCGGCCGAAAGAATTTCACAGCCCCGCCGGATCGCGACGAGTTCCCTGGGTCGCTTGATGCGCATCAGGGCGGCCAGCGCGTGGCTGGCCTCCAGCGGCGCGGCATTGTCCGGAAATGCCGCGAGCAGTTGCTGGTACGGCTGCGGCCGCATGGCGGCGGTGCCCAGCAGCACCGCGCGCTTTGCGACGCCGGGATGATCGGCCACCCATTTGTCCACCGCCCTGGCGGGATCGGTCATCAGGTCCAGGCTCTTGTAGCACCCGAGTCGCTCGGCATAGGAAAAACTATTGCGACTGCCCTGCAGCAAGATCACCGGCTCGCCTTCGCGCGGCACGATGGCCATGGCGCTGCGCACCTTGGGCACAAAGTTCGTCAGATAGGTGAGTTCGGCATGGTGCCGGCTGTCACCGTAGACCACGGCGAACGAGCCCACCGATTCGGGGATGCGCGACCAGAATGCGCGAATGCGCGCATCGAACTCTTCGCGGGGCATCACGGTTTCGTCCCAGTCGTAGGGCCCCACAAGCAACAACGAATGCATGTTCAACATGGCAAATCCCCCCCTTCAGCCCGTCTCGCCAAGCACAGCCTTCGTTGTCGACAGCGCCTCGCTGCCCGTCGAGGTAATCAGCAGGGGCTCGCCGCACATCAGGTAGCCCGTCTCCGGCAGGTACTGGTTGGGATGCAGTACAAACACCATGTTCTTCTCCAGCACGATGTCGTTGTCGGGCCCCACGTCACCGGGCAAATCGCAGCCGAACCCAAGTCCATGTCCGCGCCTTCGAAGGCGCAGATAGGGCGGCTTGCCGTATTCGGCATAGCCCGCGGCATCGATCACCTCGTCCACGGCATCGCAGACCCGTGACATCGGCACGCCCGGCATCGCCGCCTTCTCACCTCTCTCGTAGCCGTCAATCAGCACCTGGTAACAGCGCTTCTGTTCGGGCGTCGCGCGGCCCATGACGATGGTGCGGCAAATCTGCGTCATCTGCCCCTTGTAAATGGGCGAGAGTTCGGTGAGCAAGAGATCGCCCCTTTCCATTTTTCGGCTGCTGCAGGGCTGCACCGCCTTGTTGTGCGGGCCGCTGTTGAGCATGAGGAAATTGTCCTCGGCTCCGAGTGATTTCATATACCAGCGCAGCTCCACGGCAAGGTCGTCCTCCCGCACGCCCGGACGCGCGAGTTCGAGCATGCGCGCATAGCCCTTTTCCGCGATGACGGTGGCTTCGCGGGCATGGCCGACTTCCTCGTCGGTCTTCGCCTTGGAATGGCGCACGATGAGCTGGTCCGCGGCCCTGGCCCGATTGCCGAAAAGCGCATTGATGCTCTTTGCCTGCTCCCAGGGCAATGCGGACAAACCGGCGACACCCACCCTGTCCGGCGAAATTCCGCGCCGCCCAATCTCCTCTTTCAACGCAGGCAGTTGATCCACGACTCCGCGCACACTCATGTGCGGTGCGCATTCGGCGGCACGCCCCGCCTCCCAATCGGGGGAAACCATCAGGCTCGACTCGCCATCCCGCTCGACGATGGCGACTGCATTTCCCATCGAACGAAATCCCGAAAGCATCATCATGGCGTTCAGGCTGCCGCCGAAATGCGTACCATCATGAAAGCCCAGAAGCAGGTCCAGGCCCTCCCTGCCCATGTCTGCGCGTATCGCGTCGAAGCGCTGTTGAAAATTCATGATTCTCCCGTGGAATAAGGCGTCCGCGCGTTTGCTGCCTCCGGCGCGGCCGACTGTTGAATGGCAACGAGTGTAATCCGCGTCCCTGAATTTGTCCCCGGTCCGGACCGGCGACCGCGCACTGAAGTGTTGTATGGTTACGCGACACGTTTCCCCGCAACAGGCACATTATGAAAATTGAAACCTTCAATTCACCCGCCGAATGGCGCGGCCCCGACATCATGCAGCGCACAGACTGGATCCATCCCGTCAGCGATGCCCAGAACGAGGAGATCGTGGCCACATTGCGCAGCATCCAGGCACGCGGGATCGGCATTGCCGACATCGACAAGACCAATTTCCCGCTGCCCTCGATGGCGCCGGTATTTGCAAGAGCGCTTGACTCGCTCGAGAACGGGCCCGGCATGTTCCTGCTGCGCGGGTTGCCGGTGATGCGCCTCGGGGTGGAGGAGATGCGCATGGTGTACTGGGCCTTGAGCAAACACCTGGGCACCGCCGTGGCGCAAAGCAGCAAGGGCGATGTCGTGGGCGACGTGCGCGACCTGGGTGTCAACAGCGACACCCTTGGTCGCGGTTATCAGAATCAGCTGGGCCAGCCGTTCCACACCGACAGTTGCGACGTGGTGGGCCTGATGGTGCTGCGCACGGCAAAATCGGGAGGTCTCTCAAAGATCGCCAGCTCTGTGGCCGTGCATAACGAGCTTTCGCGCGCGCGCCCCGACATTCTGGAAGTTCTCTATCAACCAATGGACATGTACTCGCCCGATCGCGGCAACCAGTGCTGGAAGCAGCCCATGTTCGCGATGCATGAGGGACATTTTTGCTGCAAGACGGTAGGTCTTTATGCGCGCATGGCACAGCAGAAATTTCCCGACATCCCGCGCCTCACGCCGCTGCAACTGGAAGCCCTGAAAGTCATCCAGGAAATCGCCGACCGCCCCGAAATCTGTTTCACCATGATGTTCCAGCCCGGCGACCTGCAACTGCTCAACAGCCACGTCACCCTGCACGGCCGCACCGGCTTTGTGGACTACGACGAGCCGGATCGCAAGCGCCACCTGCTGCGCCTGTGGTTGTCACCGCCCAACAGCCGGCCGCTCTCGCCGATGATGAGTGAGTTCTTTCGCGACCCGCGCCCGGGCGCGGTGCGCGGCGGTTACCCGTCGTCGTCGGGAAAGATCGTGTTCGAGAGTCTGGTGGAATAGCGCCGGACCAGAGCCGAAATTCAACAAGACCGGCGGACACCGTTGATTCAACCGAATTGATTCGGCTATGGGATGCTTGAATGCAATACTTCGAATCTGATCAGGTACCGAGACGTTGCACCAGCTCCGCAGGCCCGACAATGTTGATTCCTTCGTGCGTGACCATCGACAGCAAATGCCGATCGCCTGAAACCATATAGTCGGCGCCAGCTGCTACTGCGGCCGCTATGACGTGATCGTCATCAGAATCATTCGGAACAACCCGCGGGGTCGCGCCCGGAGACACCAGAACCACCATTTCTTCGTACAGAGCCAAAATGCGTTCGACTGAAGAGTGTTGAGACTTTAGACGCGACGCCAAATGCTGGCGGCCAATCACTTCCCGGAGTTCAGATAAAAGCTGAGGGGAGGAACACAGCTCGATATCGCCAGCGGCTGCAGCGGCGATGAGCCTATGGGGCGTCCCTCCCCAAATGAATGCCGATACGACTACATTCGTGTCAAGCAAAACTCTCACGACTGATTGGAGTTTTTACCTTGAGATTCTGGTGCGAGCCGGGCAGCTCGCACGGCTTTGACTTCGGCAACTATTTCATCCTCAGTCATCGGCTCAATGTTGGCCGCATGCAATCCAGCAGTAAGTTGCATCAGTTTGGCACCTGCTTCTCGCCGCATGGCCTCCTCAAGCAATCGCTGAATCACAACGTCTGAAAGCAAGCCCGCGCTTTTGGCGCGTTGCGCCAAGTCATCAGGTAACTGCACCACCCATTCAGTCATTGCATCACTCCGCACCGAGACAGCCATGGACCATACAGGCATTATGCATTGCTTCAATTTGTGTGGGCCGGAAGATTGGCGATCCGGGAATCACCAAACCAACTTAACTATATGATTTATAAGTAATATTAAGCAGCCTTGGGGCGACCTCTTGGTGGGTGCGCCTTCAGCGCCTCCTCGTTCACATCGGCACCCCATCCCGGCCCCTTGGGCAGGATCAGTTCGCCGTTTTCCACCACGGGCGGGATGGTGACAAGTTCGTCTTTCCAGGGCACGTCATCGACTTCATATTCCATGATGCGAAAGTTCGGAATCGACGCGCAGAAATGTGCGCTCATCAGCGAGGCGAGGTGTCCGTAGAAATTGTGCGGCGCGCAAGCCACTTCATAGGCCTCGGCAAGTGTCGCGATGCGCACCGACTCCCACACGCCGTTCCAGGGCACATCCACCACCGCCACATCCACGGACTGGTTTTCGAAATAGGGCCGGTAATGCCGCAGTCCATGCAGCGACTCCAATGACGTTATGGGCGTGGAGCTTGAGCGGCGCACCTGCGCGAGACCCTCGGGGTCGTGCATGTCGATCTCGAGCCAGGTCATGTCAAATTGCTCGAGGGCCTTGGCCACGCGGATGAAGCCCTCGGTGCGCAGGCCGAAATTGAGATCGAACATCAGCCCGGTGTCGGGGCCGATGCCGTCGCGCTGCGCGGCGAGCTGCTCGACGAACTGCGCGAGCACACGCCGGTCGAGATTGCGGTCGAGGAAACCCGGTGCCATGCGCACGCCCGCATTGAACCCGATCTGCCCCGGCTTGAAGGTCATGGGATTGGTCTTGATGGCCTTGAAGCCGCGCCGCACCGCTTCCCGGCCCAGTTGCTTAAGGTCATCGAGCGAGCGGATTGGCGGCTTCTTGAATTCCTTTTCCCACAGGTCCGGATCCCAGGCGCGCATGCTGCCGCAATGCGACCAGTACAGCGTCAGCCGGTCGCGAAACGGCCCGCCAAACAGCGAATACACGGGAACGCCCAGCGCCTTCGCCTTGATGTCGAGGCAGGCGTTCTCGATGGCCGCCACCGCCTGATGGGTGATCGCCCCCGAGACAATGCGCGTGTGCGAGCGCAGGCTCTCGCCAATCACGCCCACATCCCGCGGATCGAACATCTTCGCGAGTGGCGCGAACTTGTGAATGAGTTCAGTCACCCCGCCGACGCCAAAACCCTGGCTGTATTCCGACCAGCCGACCAGGCCGTCATCGGTGGTGATCTTCAGAAACGAGAGCGTGCGCCAGCCGCCGTCGGCATGGAAGTCCTCGATTTTTGCGATTTTCATTCCTACTCCTCCACTTTGAGTTTGCGGTCGCGAACCAGTTCACGTCAACGAAATCCACATTGGCGAGTGACCGCAACAGATGTCCCATCATGTAGGTCGAAGTGCCGCCCGAGGCATGGTTATATTTGCCGGGGTTCGCCTTCAACAGGGCAATGAATTCCT
>CAIUKQ010000096.1 GCA_903899705.1 uncultured beta proteobacterium | reverse complement strand
CTGCGTAGGGCAAATACCGGGGAATGCCCTGCTATCCCCATCAAAACGGCCCCAATGTTGATGAAAATTTCATTCGTTTCACCGATTCAGCGAAATCGCGTTCAAGCATTGCTTCGCGCGACTACTTATTCAGCGATTCCCTAGGAAATCCGTGGACCGTCCGATATCAAGCCGATGGCAAAATGTCAGGTAGCGTCAAGTCTGCGAAGGGAGACTCTGTTGATACCGGCGAATGGTGGCTCGACGGAAACAAATTTTGCTCACAGTACAAGGAGTGGTTTGGGGGGAAACCAAGTTGCTTTCTTGTAAAAACAGAGGGTGGCAAGATTAGACTATTCGACGACAGTCAAAAATTGGTAGACGAAATAAATTTCAAGAAATATTGATTTTTAAAAAATTACACCCGGGATTACCGGGTGCGAGTGTGTCCCGAATTTTGTGTAAGCGGGATGAGTGTTAATTGGTTGGCATCCTTTGCCTAATTTGAATGGGAAACCGGTTCAGCACAGGCTTGCAGTTTTGCACCGGTCGGAACGATGGTCGTTCCGGCAGGAATCGTGAAAAAAGGAGAAGAACTCGACAACGGTGGAATTGGCACCAGTCGTTTTAGCCAACAGCAACACGTTCTTGCGTACCCTCGCCCAATGGGCACCGCCATGCGCGCCATGCCAATCGATTGAGAACCTCTCGCGAAGGTGCTTTAACAATCGTGGCCGGTTCACGGGATTTCCTCAAGTTTTGATGCTTTATACTACTGGCTGTCCGCATTAAAACCCGACGCTTTCACAATCGGCCCCCAACGGTCGTGCTCAACTTTGAGCTTGGCGGCAAGCTCGGCCGGTGCCATCTCGGCAATATCCAGGTCGAGCGCACGTAACTTACCGCGCACAGATTCGTTGCGGATTGACTGGATAACGATGTCGTTGAGGCGAGAGGTCACGGCAGGCGGTGTTTGCGCCGGTGCGAAGAGGCCAAACCAACCACTTGATTCAATTGGAAAGCCGAGTTCGCGAAAGGTTGGTATGGCGGGCGCAACGTCTGAGCGGCGGCCGCTTGAATGCGCAAGGATGCGCAGCTTTCCGGCATTGGCCTGTTGCAATAGCGTTCCAAGAGGCAACACCAGCGCGGGAACCTGCCCGCCGATCGCGTCCGCGATTGCCGGCCCGACGCCTTTGTAGGGGACGTGCACCAGTGATAGTCCGGTGGACTGGCCAACCATGAGCCCAAAAAAATGCAGCGTTGTACCGGCTCCTGCCGTGGCATAGGTGAGGTTGGCCGGCGAGCGCTTGGCCCAGGCAACGTATTCCTTCAGGTCCTTCGCGGGAACTGCCGCGCCCACGGCAAACCCCAACGGATATCCGCCAAGGTGCGCAATGGGGAAAAAATCGGCCAGCGAGTCGAACGCGGGCTTCGAAACCGTGTGCGGGTAGAGGACGAAAATGCCTTCGGGCGCAACGAGCAGGGTGTTGCCATCGGGTGACGCCGCCTTGACCGCCTGCGCTGCGATCAGACCAGCCGCCCCGGCCCGTGTTTCGACGATGGCAGGCCTGCCCAGGTTCTCTGCGATGCGCTCAGCGAAAATGCGTGCCAGCGCGTCCACCGCGCCGCCTGGCGGATAGCCCGTGATCAGGCGAATCGGCTGCGACTGCGCGAGCGCCGCCGACACGCACGCGAACAACAGGCAGACAATGCGGATGAAAATTGTCATGGATATTCTTCCCTTGGTGATGACTATCGACGAGGTGGCCCGATGCCCTGAGGTTCGAGCACTACTGATCGTACCCCGTATGGTTAAAACTGCGCTGATTTCCGAAAAAACAGCAGCGTTGCTATTGTCGTGACCGCCGATTGTTGGCCGCGCTGACTAACAAAAATCGGCGAATCTCAGTACCGCCGCGCTATCGGCAATACAACCGCTTCCACGACATATAAACAAGATGACCGAGTATTTGGAAGGTGGAAAAGAGCAGATAGTCTTGAGAACGTATAGCCACCGTGGCAGGAACAGATGCCCACATAAAAGCTTTATAAATATCAGCTTTTGTTAAATATTCACTTGCGGCTTTTTTGCATTCCCAGATGCGTCTCCTCAAGATGCCATTCGCGAAACGAAATAGTAATCCTCTGCAACAGCCCACCCAAGATCCGTTGCTCGTGCTTGTTATCGCCAGAAAAGCTAACCTGTCGGTCCCAAATAGTAAAGAAACCCGTCTTATGAACCGTTCGCTCCTACTTCTATCAATCCTAATAGCAGGCCCTGCCTTTGCAGGAGATTTGTGGGAATTGACTTCAACATCCACGGGTCCAGAAGGAAAATCCGTGCCTTTCTCCGAAAAGCAATGCTTGCCAAAAGATGCGATAGACCCCTCTCAGATGCTGGGAATATTGGGCATCTGCACATTTGATAGTAAGTCGGGAACATCCTCGGCGATGAGTTTTTCCTTGACTTGCAAACTGCCCGGAATGCCGTCGGATTTGGGGGCAATGAAAGTTACTGGAGATGCCCGCTTGAACGCAAACAGCGTCAACATGCGTTACAGCATTACACCGAGCAACCCCCAAAACTCTGCAGGTGGGGATTTCAGGATGAGCGGTAATATGGAAGGACGAAAGGTTGGTCAATGCAATGAACGTTAGATGACTTCACCTTCAGAATCATCCATTGAGTGGAGCGCACGTGCATTCTCTGAGTGAACTATTTTTGAGTCACTATTTTGGGCATTTCTCAATAACGTCATCGACGTTCTGGGCTAGCGGTTCAAACCGCAAAAACTGCTGGAACCCGGTTTAGAAAGCCTCAATCGGCTGATATCACGATGGCGCGAAACCATCGGTCACGTTGCGCAATACAACGAGACCAACGCGCGCATGTAGAAAGCCACTTAGCCTTTACTTCCGAAGTAATTCAGGTCTCCCTCTGAAAGCAACGGACAGATGAAAACAGCTCGTCGGGTCATATTCGCATTTCTTTTTTGGACAAGCATATCGGCCTAAATTGCCATCGCGAGCGTCGGGATCGAAGCAGGTGCCGATCCAGCCTAACTAGTGCATTGCGTTCTTATGGTGCCGAGCTTTATGGTGGCGGGCCTTAAAATGTCCATGCCGGTTTTGCCCCTTTCCGAAGTAATCAACGGTCACCCAAACAAGCACAGCCACGGTCCCAGCCAACAAGACAAGAAGAATCCATATAGCCCAATCAGGAACGCCTGCACCGATTTGGTCTTGCGCTGAATTTAGCAGAGAACCAATTTTTCCAATCATAGACACCTCGCCTTCATTCAATCAGCGACAACAGGTTAATTCACCCTAAACCCCAAGGCGGCACAATTGGGGCATGTGACGCCTCGCCCACAACTTATCAGTCGGCCAACTCTTTACCTTACCCTCTTTAAGCGACAAGGGCTTGATGTCTAACGTAGATGTGGTTCGAGTTTCAATCTCCGCCTCGGTCGCTAAGAGCAAAGAGCAGCTACCGCACAAAGCGTAAACCGGAAGTTCGATTCGACTTTCGGGTGCCAGTACAATTGAAAGGGGGAAATCTATTTAGCTCTTCATTCCCTGCATTTGGATTACTCCCGTAGAAAGCCCAATCTGAAAATTAAAAATCCAGAATGTTCATTTTAAAAAAACTCCTCTCAGCCTTGATCCTTCCCCCCATGGGGTTTCTGCTGCTCGGCTTCCTAGGGCTTTGGCTTGAGCGGGGGTATCGACGCCTTGGAAAAGGACTGGTAGCAGTCAGTTTGCTGGGAATTTTTCTGCTCTCATTTTTTCCGGTTGCAAACTGGCTTCAACGTGGACTTGCAATTTATCCGCCGATTTCAGAAGTGGACCTAATGCGCGTTCAGGCAATTGTAATTCTCGGCGCCGGCATTTACCGGGATGCGCCTGAGTATGGCGGAGACACGGTCAGCCGCGCCAGCCTGGAGCGGATTCGATACGGCAACTTTCTGCAGCAGCGTTCGAACCTGCCAATTCTGGTCAGCGGCGGCTCGCCATTTGGCGGCAAGCCTGAGGGCGAAACCATGCGGGACGCCCTTGAAAAGGAGTTTCGAGGCAAGGTGAAGTGGATTGAGAATAAATCTCGAGATACAGCAGAAAGCGCCACCTACACCGGGCATATTCTCAGACGCGAGGAAATTTCGAGAATTGCGCTCGTGAGCAACTCCGCACATCTCCGGCGCGCAACGAGGTATTTTGAAGATCAGGGTTTGGAAGTGTTTTCAGCCCCGACAGGCTTTGCAACCGATGTGCCATCGGCCTCTGTCGAACTCGTTCCCTCAATCTACGCTCTTGTCAGAAGCACAGAGGCAATCAGCGAATGGTTGGGAATATTTGTCCAGATTCTGACCCATGAATTTCGGAGAGAAAAGTAGCTCCTTGATCTAGGCGGGTTCCGTGATGGAAACATATTCCCTGAGAAAATCCATGGACGAAACGATTCCCTCGATCGATTCGTTTTTCGCGATGACGCAATGGTGGACATTGTGTTCCAACATGCGTTTCGCCACCTCCAGAACGGTCGCCCGCGGATCCGCAAGTATCGGCTTCATGCTGCATATTTCCCAAGCCCGCGCCGATTTGGCATTCTGCCTTGTCAGCCGGAAGCGCTCCAGATCTATCAAACTGATTACACCGAATATTTCACCCGCAGGATTTACAACTGGGACCGAAGACAGGCATTTGACCGTCATCGTCTCGGCGATTTTTTCAACGCTATCTTCCATGGGGACGGAAATGACGCAGTGGGTCATGATTTCAGCAATCGATTTGTTCACGTTCACCATTTCCACGACAAAGTCCGATTAAATTCGGGCCAGCACGCCTATTGAAGCTGGCTAATCCGCTGATCAACGAAACTGACGAGTTCCGGCGAAAGTGTGCCGGTGCCCTTTGCGCGACGGAAGGATTCCAGCGCCTCCCGGGTCTGTGCCCGAGCCTGCTGCGAGATGCCAAGCCCTACCCACCATTGGCCGGTTCCCGGGGAAACGGCTAGTGCGGCGCGGTACTCCTCCATTGCCTCCGCATGCCGGCCGATTCTTTGCTGAAGGGCCGCCCGAAACGCGCGGTAGTCGGCGTTACCCAGCGCGTTGGCCGCTTGCCGGTCCAGAATATTCAGCGCGGAATCCACGTCTCCGCGCTCAACGCTGATGCGTGCGAGGGCCATGGTAAACGCGGTGTTCGCGGGATTCAGCCTCAGCCCTTCATTGAGCGCCTGAATCGCTTCGTCATATTGCTTCGACTCGAGCAAAGTTGCCACCATGGCCTGACGGACGGATTCGTACGCTGAATCGATTGCAAGCGCCATTCGCATGGCTTCCAGGGACTCAGCACCCCGGCGCTGACTGCGCAAGGTAAGTGCGCGCCTGAATTCCGCATCCGCGCGATCGCGCGGCGTGCTGGTGTCGCGTTTGTCAATACGCAGTGGTGGAACCACGATATCCGGCAGTTGCGTGGAAACCGTTCCTGAGTCCGCCGTCTGCGGGGGCGATGACCGGACTGCAACGCTGTCGCGAGAAACGGCTCGTATCTGACGGGCAGGAGCCGTAACCAATTCCGTAGCCAGGCGAAGCCCGGCCATCTGCGAGGGCAGCGGCGATACTGATGCATCACGCATAGTCATTCCTGATGCAGGTTGTTCGGCCTGTGTGTCGGCCGACTTACTCAAATCGGTTGCCGGAAGCGGAGTCGTGCGGGACAACGGAACCCGCATGGCAAGTTCCGTAACCACCGGCCTGGGCCGCAGTTCCCAAATTAGCCATGTCACCCAACCTACCGCAACGAACATCAGCACGGCCAGTATCCGCCAGAACCACTCGGAGCCAACGCCGGAAGCCGATTTGGCACCCATTGCCGACCCGCTAGGCCGTGGCATTGCGCCAACCTGGCCACCGCCACGCTTGTCCAGATCCAGAAGCATTTTATTGATCAGACTCATTTCAGGAGCACCCAGCCCATGCCGAAACCAGCCATGCTGATCACCGCGAACCAGGCCCAAAGTTTCGGCCAACCCAGGGATGCCGGGGTATCGGATACCGCCGCACGTACATGCGACCAGGTTACCTGGCGCTCGCCCTCGCCATAAGCAAGCATCATCGATTTATTGGCCAGAATATTGACCAGCCTGGGAACGCCACCGCTCGCATGATGCATGCGGCGAACCGCCGCACTGGTAAATACCGGCGCGCCGTTATACCCGGCTACCGAAAGCCGGTGGCGCAGATAGCTTTCGGTCTCTTCCATCGACAATGCACCCAGACGATGCTGAAAAGTGATCCGTTGACGAAGCTGCCTGATCGATTGATGGGCCAGTTTCTCGTCAAGCTCCGGTTGTCCGAACAGAATGACCTGCAGAAGTTTGCGCTTCTCGGTTTCAAGATTCGTCAGAAGTCGCAGCGTTTCGAGGGTATCGACAGGCATCGCCTGTGCCTCATCCAGACATACGACGACGCGCTTTCGTTCACGGGCGAAGCGCAACAACGCAAGATTGAGAGATTTGAGCAGATGATGCTGATCCATGGCCTTGTCCAGGCGCACACCCAGTTCCTCTGCAAGTGCAAGGAGCAGGGTCCTTGGTTCCAGATCCGGGTTCGGCAGATAGGCGCTGGCATGCCTGTCACCCAGAGTTGCCAGGAATTTTCGGCACAGCAGGGTCTTGCCCGTCCCGACTTCACCGATGACCTTTATGAAGCCCTCTCCGTTGGAAACCGCAACCAGCAGGGTGTTGAGCGCCTCCTGCGTGCTGCGACAGGCGAAATAAAAACTCGTATCCGGCGTTATGCCGAACGGTGCTTCCCGCAGTCCGAAATGGGATAGGTAAATCATCGGCTCGTCTGCAGCTATCTGCCCGAACGAACCGGGAGTGAGATTTCGCGATTCGGGGTGCTGACGAAAACCCCTGGGGGATCGCCATCGTTCATGACAACCGTTGGCTTTAGGAGCACGACCAGTTCCCGTTTTGCGGCAAGGCGATTCCCGTGAACCGGACTATTCACCTGCTCCGCGTTTCTTTTATCGGCATCGGAAGCGGCAACCCTGCCAACATCCACTTTCATCAATCCGCCAATCACAACAATATTGCTGTCCCGCACCCGAATCACGCTGTCGGATTCGCTCACGACACTGCTTGCGAAGGGAAGCGTCACCGGGCCGATTGCAGATCCGAGATTAACCGTCCTGTCAGATTGCGTCACCGAAGTCACCAATGGGTGGATGTGCAAAATGACTCCGGAGTCCTCGTCAATCTGCGGCGTGATGTCAAGGGCAACGCCATTGAAAAATGGTCGGACCGCAATGTTTGGAATGCCCTGTCCTGCCCTGCCGCTTGCCCCCCTCCCCGCAATGTCCGCACCGGTGACACCGGTGACGAAAAAATCGTCTGTCCCCACCTTGAGAAGCGCTTTTTGATTGTTCAGTGCAGCGATCCTCGGACTGGAGAGAACCCGAACGTTCCCCTGTGTTCCCAGGAATTCCAGTAGGGCATCGAAGCTGCGTGTATTGAGTGCAAGCCCGAAAAGCGCTCCACCGGGAAGACCGCCAATCGGAGAGCCTTCCGTTGCGCCATTCGCAGACAAGGCATTCGGAAACAACCCCCAATTGATGCCATTCTGAAATTTTTCCCCGAGCGTCACCTCGACAATCTTCGCCTCCAGCACAACCTGGCGCTGCACGGAATCGCGAATGGCACTCAGATATCGCTCAATCAACCGCAGTTCGACGGGCATGGCCCTGACCACGACGATTCCCGCCTGTGGATTGACAACCACGCTGCGGCCATCCGTGGAACCCAGCATGGTGCGCAGCGTATTGTTGAGGTCAGACCAGAAATCAATACTCGTCGTGGTTCGAACACCATTGCCATCAAACTGCACCACCGCGCCCTGATTCACGGAGGATCGCGTTGACGGCCTCCGGGCTTCCGGTTGGTCCGGCGCGAGAACAGTGGTTTCACTGGCGCCAACGCGCTGTCCGACCAGGTAATTGACCCGGAACACCCGGGATTGAACTGATGCGGAAAGGATGGCGATGCGATTGCCTTCTATCTGATATTCATAACCATAACCGTCCCTGATTGCCTGCAATGCACCTTCTACAGTGACGTCAGCAAGATTGACCGAAATCTTTTCCGTCATCTCCGTGGGGACTGCAAGGCTGTAGCGAGTGCCCGAGACAATTGACTGGTACACCTCGTTCGCGGGGGCGTCCCTCACCTTCAGATCGAAGCGCGGCTCACCTGTTGGCGAAAATCCGGCAAGTGTGGATGGAACCAGCGGCGGCAACAGTGCCGCCTGAATCTGCAGCAATTCGTCCGGGTTGACCGGCGCGACGGTTTGTCGCGTTGCAGGCCGGGTTGGGGCGGACTCCATGGTCGGCGTGGAATCCCGCGACGTGGCGCACCCGCCAAGCAACGCAATCCCGAGGGATACCGCCATCAAGGGAAATATCGTTCCAATTGTTTGCACGATCAGTCGAATCCGCACCTGATTGCTGGGACATTCCCGTTCAGGAGGTTGCAAAAGTTGAATAGGGATCTTTTGAAGCTTATCAGGTTTCTTCTATAACTATCTGTTATTACGTATTTTTCCAACTTTCTTTCAGAATCAGCGTGATATTTCACTGTCCAAGATAGCGTTATTTTTCAAAGACTTATAAAATCCAGTCGAATCCGATCAACACCATCCCTTCGACGGAGCCCGACATCAATTGAAATTCTGTTCGCAATGCGGAAGCGGCCTAGCCTATAGGGTGCCTGAAGGCGACTCCCTCGCACGACATTTGTGCGACAGCTGCGGCGTAGTTCATTACGTCAATCCCAAACTGGTGATCGGCGCCTTACCGGAATGGAAAGGACAAATATTGTTGTGCCGCCGAGCCATTGAACCGCGTCGCGGCTTTTGGACACTGCCGGCGGGCTTCATGGAGATGGGTGAAACCACCGAACAGGCGGCCATCAGGGAAACCCTCGAAGAAGCCAATGCCCGTGTTGAGTTGATGGATCTCTATACGATGCTCTCCGTCCCCCATTTCGGCCAGGTGCACCTTTTTTATCGCGCGAGGCTTCTCGACCTGGATTTTTCGGCGGGACCAGAAAGCCTGGAAGTGGAACTGTTCAGCGAAGCCGACATACCATGGAAAGAGCTTGCCTTTCGGACCGTCTCCACCACGCTAAGGCATTATCTCGATGACCGCGATGCGGGTGAATACCGATTCCGATCCGGCGAAATCACCGTGCACGCCTGAAGCGCCGCGGTTCCGTGAATTGACATGGCGGCTTGTCCCGGGAGCGAGATGGTGCCGGACGACCCCGGCACCTTCCGCGACATGCGACAAATTCCGGCCATTTATGGCGTCGAGGATATCTTGTGAATCGAAAGATCCGCGCCGTTGAATTCCTGTTCCGCGTCGAGACGCAAGCCCAGGGTCGACTTGAGAACGCCGTAGACAAGCGCCCCACCGGCCAGAGCTATGACGATGCCAAGAACGGTTCCTGACAGTTGCGACAGAAAAGCCACACCGCCCATTCCACCAAGCGCCTTCGATCCGAAAATTCCGGCCGCAATCCCTCCCCACGCGCCACACAACCCGTGCAGCGGCCACACGCCCAGAACGTCATCGATCTTCCAGCGATTCTGCGTCATCGTGAACATGTAGACGAAGATAAAACCGGCGACCGCGCCAACGACAAGCGATCCGATGGGATGCATGACATCCGATCCCGCGCATACCGCAACCAAGCCGGCCAAGGGTCCGTTATGCACGAATCCCGGATCATTCTTGCCCGCGACAAGGGCCGCCAGGGTGCCGCCAACCATGGCCATCAGAGAATTCATTGCAACCAGTCCGCTGACCTTCTCCAGCGTTTGCGCCGACATGACATTGAATCCAAACCAGCCCACCGCCAGAATCCAGGCGCCGAGGGCGAGGAATGGAATGCTCGATGGAGGATGAGCACTGATCACCTTGCCCTCCTTCGAGTAACGCCCCGTGCGTGCGCCCAACAGCAAAACGGCGGCCAACCCTATCCAGCCGCCAACCGCATGCACCACCACCGATCCTGCGAAATCATGAAATTCCTCGCCAAAGCTCGCCTTGATCCACGACTGGATGCCGAATTGCTGGTTCCATGCGATCCCTTCAAAAAACGGATAGACAAACGCCACAATCAGTGCCGAAGCCGCAAGCTGGGGATAGAACTTGGCCCTCTCCGCAATTCCACCCGACACGATCGCGGGCACGGCTGCGGCAAAGGTCAGCAGGAAAAAGAATTTGACCATTTCATACCCATTTTTCTCGGCGAGAATGTCAGCACCGGAAAAGAAGCCGATTCCATACGCCACGGCGTAGCCGACGAAAAAATACGCTATTGTCGATATCGAGAAATCACACAGGATCTTCACCAAGGCGTTGACCTGGTTCTTGGCGCGGACCGTGCCCAGTTCCAGAAAGGCAAATCCCGAATGCATTGCGAGCACCATGATCCCTCCCAGCAATATGAATAAGACATCGGTGCTTGTTTTCAAGTTTTCCATTCCGCTTCCCTGTTCCCGTGCAAGATGACTCATTATTCGGACTGTTGTCGCGCCTTGGCACCATGATGTGGCAGGCTGGAACCAAAATTGTGCAGGCAAATATTGTTACCATTTTAGTGCATCACTAACTTATTGAAACCAAAGGGATGATTTATTTTCCCGTCATTAAAACCAATCAAATTGGTGTGGTGAGTATTTTTTTGCACGAAAATGATGGGTATGGGACGGCGTACATATGATCCCCGTTCTTCGCGACTCCGAACTGGCGTTTCCAGCGCATGAAAATGCACTTTTGGAACCCAACGGTCTGCTTGCCGTGGGCGGAGACCTGTCGCCACAACGACTGCTGGCCGCTTATCGTCAAGGGATTTTTCCCTGGTTTTCGCCCGGCGATCCGATCCTTTGGTGGTCACCGGACCCTCGCATGGTTCTTTATCCGGGTGAGTTCAATGTATCCCGCTCGCTCGGAAAACGCCTGCGCAACGGCCCCTTCGAAGTTCGTCTGGATACGTCGTTCACCCATGTCATGGATGCATGCGCCGCCCCTCGCGAAGGACAAGCCGGAACCTGGATCACCCCGCAGATGCGCAGCGCCTACCTGGAACTCCACAGAATGGGCTACGCCCACTCCGTCGAAGCCTGGATTGGCAATGAACTTGCAGGCGGCCTATACGGCGTGGCAATCGGCGACATGTTTTTCGGCGAATCCATGTTCACCCGCTTTCGCGACGCATCGAAAGTTGCATTGGCCACCATGGTCGCGTGGTTTCTTTCCGAAGGTGTGCAAATGATCGACTGCCAGTTCCACACGGAGCATCTTGAATCGCTGGGCGCCCGCCCGATCCCGCGAGATGATTTCTTGCGGCAAGTGCGTGAATTGGTTCACAATCCAAGAACTGTAGGGCAATGGAATCACGTCACACTTTCCGGCAAGGCACCAGGCCCCTGAATTGATTTCCCCCACCTGAATACATGTCACAGCTCAACGATCTGCCGCATGCAGTCCTGCAGTTCTATGTGACGGCGCCCTACCCTTGCAGCTACCTGCAGGGGAAAATGGCGCGCTCCCAGGTCGCCACACCCAGCCACATGATCGGCAGCGACCTCTACGGGGACCTTGTCAGACTGGGTTTCAGAAGAAGCGGAATATTCACCTATCGACCGTACTGCGATGCCTGTCGGGCGTGCGTGCCCGTACGGGTGCCGGTCGCGGATTTCTCGATGACCCGCAGCCAGCGACGCGCATTGGCGCAGCACCGCGAACTTGAATCAAGCAGTGCCGGCCTGCGATTTCGCGTAGAGCACTACTCCCTGTACCTCCGGTATCAGGCGCGTCGTCACGCGGGCGGAGGAATGGATCAGGACAGCCGGGACCAGTATTCCCACTTCCTGCTGCAAAGCAGGGTCAACACCAAACTGGTCGAGTTCCGGCGCGATGGCAAACTGGTCATGGCATCCATCCTTGACCAATTGAGCGACGGACTGTCGTCGGTCTACACGTTCTTCGACCCTGACGACACCGGTGTCAGCTACGGCACCTACAACATCCTCTGGCAGATCGAACAGTGCCGCAAACTGGGATTACCCTACCTTTATCTGGGTTACTGGATACGCGATTCGCAGAAGATGTCCTACAAGGCGCGATTCAGACCCATCGAAGGATTCGTCGACGGAAGCTGGCGCCAGCTCGAATCACAGGATTTCTAGAACGCGCACGCTGGTAGACTCGGTCTATGCTTTATCGTCTGGCGCGGCCTCTCCTCTTCTGCCTGGATCCCGAATCTGCGCATCGCGCAGGGCTGACGCTCCTTGACGCGCTGCACGCTGCACATCTGAGCGGTCTCGTTTCCGGATCGCCTGCGCCGGTGCCGGTGCGCGTCATGGGCATCGACTTCCCCAATCCGGTCGGACTGGCCGCAGGGCTGGACAAGAACGGCGACCACATCGATGCACTTCTGGCGCTTGGCTTCGGGTTCATCGAGGTTGGTGCGGTCACACCGCGCCCGCAACGCGGGAATCCGCGCCCTAGAATATTCCGGCTCCCCGAAGCGGGGGCGGTCATCAACCGAATGGGATTCAACAATCTGGGCGTCGATCATCTGGTCGAAAACCTGCGACGCCGCAAGCCCGTGGGCATCGTCGGCGTCAACATTGGCAAGAATTTCGACACGCCCATCGAACGTGCCGCGGAAGATTACGTGGCCTGCTTCAGGAAGGTGCATCCCTATGCCTCGTTCGTCACCGCAAATGTCTCCTCGCCGAACACAACGGGCCTGCGCGACCTGCAGCATGACAAGCTGCTCGATCATCTTCTGGGCGAGCTTTCCCGGGCGCGCGCGGAACTCGGGCAGTCGACGGGGCGCCACGTGCCCATCGCCGTCAAGATAGCACCCGATCTTGACGATACCGGCATCGACGCCGTCGCGGAAAAGGTCCTGGCGCACGGATTCGATGCAGTGATCGCAACGAACACCACGCTCTCGCGCGCCGGTGTCGAACACCTGAAAGCAGGCAGGGAAGCTGGCGGATTATCCGGCGCTCCGCTCAAGGCGCGCTCCACAGAAGTGGTTTTGCGCCTTTCGAAATTGCTGGATGGACGTGTGCCCGTCATCGGTGTGGGCGGCATCGCGAGCGCACAGGATGCCGAGGACAAATTGAATGCCGGGGCAGCCCTTGTCCAGCTCTACAGCGCACTTGTCTACGAAGGGCCTGAACTGGTCGGAAAAATCATCAACGGTCTGGCCCGGTCGCGAAAATGAGTGTCGAGAAAAGCGTCTCCGTTGAAGAGCTTGCCGACGCGATCGACAGGATACTGCCCCAGACGCAATGCACCCGCTGCGGATATCCGGCATGCCGTCCCTATGCTCAGGCCGTCGCCGCAGGGGAAGCGGACATCAACCAATGTCCGCCGGGTGGCCAAAGGGGGATCATCAAGATTGCCAGGCTTGTCGGTGTAACACCGAAGCCGCTCAACCCGGCCAATGGCACCGAGGGAGCAGTCAAGCTCGCGTTCATTGACGAGACCGCCTGCATTGGCTGCACGCTGTGCATTCAGGCTTGCCCGGTGGATGCCATCGTCGGCGCGGCAAAACTGATGCACACGGTCGTTGCCGACGTTTGCACAGGATGCGAATTGTGCGTCGCGCCGTGTCCTGTCGACTGCATCGCGATGGTTGACGCACCCGAATCACTGTCCCAGTGGACCGATGAGCGCGCCGACGATGCACGTCGGCGGTATGAATCCCGAAAGGTCCGCCTCGCCCGGGAGGAAGCACAACGAAACGCGAAACCCCGCAGCTTCGATACCGCCGGGAACGCAAATGGAACCAATGCAAGACAGGTCCTGATTCGGGCCGCCATGGATCGGGCCCGGGCGATGCAGGCTTCGACAAAACCGAAAAATACAGAGAATCTCCCCGACGATGTCGAGAAACGCCTGCGGGAAATCGACGCAAGGCGGGGGATTGCCGGCTCCGCGGACCCGGCGGAAAAATCATGAACCCGCAAAAGCGCCGTGAAATTTTTGAACGGCTGAGAGTCGCCAATCCGGCGCCACGCACGGAACTCCGGTACAACTCGCCATTCGAGTTGTTGGTGGCCGTGGTGCTCTCGGCCCAGGCGACCGATCGTGGAGTCAACCTGGCAACGCCCGCCCTTTTCCGGGATGCCGGCACGCCCAGGTTGATGCACGCGCTGGGTGTTGAGCGGCTGAGTGACTACATAAAGACCATCGGCCTGTACCGCTCGAAAGCCAGGCATCTGATCGAGACCTGCCGCATGCTTGAGGAACTGCATGGCGGAGAGGTGCCTCGAGACCGGGAATCGCTCGAAGCGCTTCCGGGCGTAGGGCGCAAGACCGCCAACGTGGTTCTCAATACCGCTTTTGGAGAACCCACCATAGCAGTCGATACGCATATTTTCCGCATCGCAAACCGGACGGGCCTGGCACCGGGCAAGGACGTGTTACAGGTCGAAAAAAGACTGCTCAAATTTATTCCGGATGAATTCAAGGTGGATGCGCACCATTGGCTCATCCTGCACGGCCGTTACATATGCAAGGCAAGAAAACCCGAATGTCCGGGCTGCGTCATCCGCGACATTTGCGAATACCGGAACAAAACGAAGGTTCCGGCCGAAAAACCGAAGGCGCCAAGGGCTCTCTGACCGCCACAGGAAAAACAGAAATGTTTGCACCAAGCCGCGATGAAGTCCGAAAATTCTTTTCCACTGCATGGCAAAAGCATTGCTCGCGCGCGCCACTGACCGCAATGGAAAGCCTCGCTGCGGATATCGTGCAGGTGCATCCGGAATATCAGGACACCCTGGTAACCGAGGAAACGGCAACCCAGCTCGAATTCCCGGTCGAAAATGGCGCCATGAATCCGTTCCTGCATCTGAGCCTTCACCTGGCCGTCGAGGAGCAATTGTCGATTGACCAACCGCCCGGGCTGCGCGCGGAATTCGAGCGGATTCTTTCCCGAACCGGCGACCGGCATGCTGCAACGCACGCGGTACTCGACTGCCTTGGACAAACCGTGTGGCGCTCACAACGTGAAGGGGCTCCACTGGATGCGATGGCCTATCTGGAGTGCCTGCGAAAACGATAGGGCCGGAAGCATGTCACCACCAGCTTGAAAAAAGCGCCACCCAAATAAAAACGGCGGCTCAAGCCGCCGTTTTTCCTGGGTCGCCGCCATCAATGCTTGACTGAGAGCGAACCCTTCTGCGCCGAAAACCACTCAGCCACATCCCGGATATCCTTGGGCTCGAGGAGTTGCGCCTGCGCACCCATTATGGCGTTCTTTCGAGCACCGGACTTGTAGTCACCCAATACCTTCATCAGGTAATCACGATGCTGACCGGCCAGAATGGGATATTCCGGCTGCAACGGCTTGTCCCCGTTCTCGCCATGGCAGGCAGCACAAACCTGTTTCGCCTTGGCCTGCCCTGCGGCAACGTCCGCGAGCACCGATGTAGAAAAACAAAACGCCGCAATACCGATAAAAGCACCAATAATTTTATTCATCACTGTTCCTTACCTGGCCTTGCCGTAATACGCGGCCAAATCCGCAATATCCTGATCCGACAGACTCTTCGCGACCCCGGTCATGCTCGGATGGCTGCGCTCACCCGCCCGATAGGCCTGGAGAGCCTTTGTCAGGTAATCCGGGGACTGGCCGCTGATCATGGGGACATGGTAGACGACCGGAAACGCCGTTTGATAGCCAACAAGGCCGTGGCAACCGATGCACATGGAGGTCTTCGTTGCAGCTGCTTCTGCGCTTCCTTTGGGCGCGGCTTGTGCCAAGGCATTTCCGCCAAAGCCAAGCAGGATTGCGGCGGCGACGTTCGCCACCACAGTAGCAAAAATATCTATCTTCATCATTTTTCTCGTGATTTTTCTCGGATCTATCCGGAGACCGCAGGATGGAAGAGGACGAAAAGCGGCGCAATTCTAGCCGATGCAGCACTATCTGGTCAAAACTGAACGCGCTGTCGGGCTGTTCCATGACCGCGATGGAACTCCTCTTGACATCGTACGCCGGTGTGGCTCCCATCATGCTGTCGCCGTCAACGCGGGTTTCGGGCACAGCCGGATACAGCAACCGGGAGAATCAAGCAGAAAAACACAAAGAAAATGCGGACCAGATCACGCATGTACTTCACCATGGCCGCCGCCCGGAACGACGACACGAATTCTCGGCATTGCAGCCGTGACCGTCAATGACGATCTCCTGCACTCGCGGATATTGACCTGCTCTTATAATCACCCTTGCGATTTTTTCGGACAAAACCATGCGATTCAACGGCTCCAATTCCTACATTGCGACAGACGACCTCAAGCTTGCCGTCAACGCAGCCGTCACCCTTGCGCGCCCGCTGCTGATCAAGGGAGAGCCTGGCACCGGCAAGACAAAACTCGCCGAGGAGGTTGCAAGCGCACTGGGCATGCCGCTTCTCGAATGGCACATCAAATCAACCACCAAGGCACAGCAGGGCCTGTACGAATACGATGCGGTCAGCCGCCTTCGCGACTCCCAGCTTGGCGACCCCAAGGTTCAGGACATCTCCAACTATATCGTGCGCGGAACGCTGTGGCAGGCTTTTACGGCGGACAAGCCCGTGGTGCTGCTGATCGACGAAATTGACAAGGCCGACATTGAATTCCCCAATGATTTGCTGCGCGAACTCGACCGCATGGAATTCTATGTATATGAGACCAAGGAATTGGTTCGCGCAAAACATCGTCCCCTGGTGTTCATCACATCGAACAATGAAAAGGAACTGCCCGATGCATTCCTGCGTCGCTGCTTCTTCCACTACATCCGTTTCCCGGACAAGGAAACCATGGAGAAGATCGTCGCGGTGCATTTTCCCGACATCAAGAAGACGCTGTTGCGCGAAGCGCTTGAATCCTTTTTCGAGGTCCGTGAAGTTCCCGGCCTGAAGAAGAAGCCCTCCACTTCCGAACTTCTTGACTGGCTGAAGTTACTCCTCGCGGAGGACATTTCCCCGGACACGCTCCGGTCCACCGACCGCAGGGCGATCATTCCGCCGATGCACGGCGCCCTCCTGAAAAACGAGCAGGATGTGCACCTGTTCGAGCGTCTGGTATTCATGGCCCGCCAGCCCCGCTGAACCGGGCAGATTCAACCGCAATCTTTCGATAACCCCCGAACCCGAAAGTCGCAATGCTCACCGGCTTTTTCCTTAAGTTGAAGGAACACAAGATTCCGGTTTCAATCAAGGAATACCTCACGTTGATCGAGGGGATGCAGAAACATGTCATCTCGCCTTCCATAGACGACTTTTATCTTTTTTCACGACTGGCGCTGGTCAAGGACGAGGCCAATTTCGACAAGTTTGATCTTGCGTTCGGCGAGTATTTCAAGGGCATCGAAAACCTTCTCGGCCACAATTTCGATGTGCCGCTCGAATGGCTGCGCAGACAGGCAGAGCTCAATCTGAGCGAAGAGGAGCGCGCGCAGATTGAGGCATTGGGCGGCTGGGACAAGCTGATGGAGGCGTTGAAGAAAAAGCTTGAGGAGCAAAAAGGCCGCCATCAGGGGGGGAACCGCATGATCGGCACCGCCGGAACGTCGCCCTTCGGCGCTTATGGCTACAACCCCGAGGGCGTGCGTATCGGGCAGAAGGAATCCAGGAATCGCAAGGCGGTCAAGGTCTGGGATGCGCGCGAGTACCGCAACCTGGACGGCGCCACGGAATTGGGAATCCGCAACATCAAGGTGGCGCTGCGACGGCTACGCCGTTTCGCGCGTGTAGGCTCACCTGATGAACTTGACCTGGACGGCACCATTGACCGCACTGCGCGAAACGCCGGGTGGCTTGATCTGCAAATGCGGCCGGAACGCCACAATGCGGCCAAGGTGCTGCTCTTCCTGGACATCGGCGGCTCGATGGATGATCACGTCCGGATGGCGGAGGAATTATTCTCTGCGGCGAAAAGCGAATTCAAGCACCTTGAATACTTTTACTTTCACAACTGCCTGTACGACTGGGTGTGGAAGGACAATCGCCGCAGGCACACCGAACGCATCCGCACCTGGGACATCCTGCACAAATACGGGCATGACTACAAACTCGTGTTTGTGGGCGATGCCACCATGAGCCCCTACGAAATCCTGCAGCCCGGCGGCTCCATCGAATACAGCAACGATGAGGCCGGCGCCGTTTGGATCCGGCGCATGCTGGATGTCTATCGCAGGGCGGTATGGCTCAATCCCGAGCCCGAAGACATGTGGCAATACCGTCAGTCGATCACCATCATGCGGGAATTGATGGGCGGTCGCATGTTCCCGACCACAATCGAAGGGCTTGAGAAGGCTATGCGGACGCTGACGAAATAGGGGCTAACCCTGCGTCGGAGGGGGAGCTACCGCCACCACCTCCTCGAACGTGGTCTGGCCCATGCCGATCTTCATTGCGCCGCTGATACGCAATGGCTTCATGCCTTCCTTGTAGGCGACCTCGCGTATCTTCGGCAAGTCGGCGGACTCGTTGATGAGCTTTCGCACGGCCGGCGACATCAGCAGGATTTCATACAGTCCCAGGCGCCCCATAAAGCCGGTATTCCGGCAATCCAGGCATCCGACCGCCCGATAGACAAACTCCGGCCGCTTGGCCTTCCACGGCGCCACAAACTCCTCCCAGCTCATGTCATCCGCGCGCAGGGATTCATAGGCCACCTTCTGCTTGCAATGCTTGCACAGCGTTCGCACCAGACGCTGCGCCATGACCCCGAGAATCGTCGAGTTGAGCAGGTAGGGCGCCACTCCGAGATCGAGCAGTCGGGTGATGGCGGAAGCCGCGTCGTTGGTGTGCAGCGTCGATAGAACCAGGTGGCCGGTAAGGGCCGCCTGCACCGCCATTTCGGCGGTTTCAAGATCGCGTATCTCGCCCACCATGATGATGTCCGGATCCTGGCGCATGAGTGCGCGCACGCCATCGGCGAAACCCAGGTCGATGCCATGGGTGACCTGCATCTGGTTGAACGAGGGTTCGACCATTTCGATAGGGTCTTCGATCGTGCAGACATTGACCGCTTCGGTGGCCAGGCTTTTCAGGGTGGAATACAGCGTCGTGGTCTTGCCCGAGCCCGTCGGTCCGGTCACGAGAATGATGCCGTGGGGCCGCGAGATCATCGTGTTCCACCTTGTCTTGTCCTCCTCGGAAAAGCCCAATTCCGAAAAATCGCGCACCAGCACCTCGGGATCAAAAATCCGCATCACCAGTTTTTCGCCGAATGCGGTGGGCAAGGTGGACAGTCGCAGTTCGATTTCCAGGCCATCGGCGGTCCGCGTCTTGATGCGTCCGTCCTGGGGTCGCCGCTTTTCAACCACATCCATGCGCCCGAGAATCTTTATTCGGCTGGTCATGGCGGTCATTACCGGCGTGGGAATCTGGTAGACCTGATGCAGCACCCCGTCTATGCGGAACCGCACATAGCCGACATCCCGGCGCGGTTCAAGGTGTATGTCGCTCGCGCGCTGGTCAAACGCGTACTGCCAGAGCCAGTCGACCACATGAACAATGTGCTGGTCATTGGCGTCCAGCTGCTTGTTGGTCTTGCCCAGCTCGACCAGTTGCTCGAAATTGCCCACGCCGCTGCGCTGATCACCCTTGGCGGAGGCGCCCTTGATGGACTTGGCCAGGTTGTAGAACTCGACCTGGTAGCGGGCGATGTCCTGGGGATTGGCGACCACGCGCCTTATTTCCAGGCGCAGGATGGATTTCAGTTCCTTTTCCCATTCCTTGACATAGGGTTCGCTGGTGGCGATCACCACCTCGCGGGTGGTCACCTCGACGGGAAGAATCTTGAACCGCGTCGCATAAGCGCTGGACATCACATCAGTAACCGATGAGAAATTAATCTTCAGTGGGTCGATGTGGTAGTAGTCCAGTCCGGTCTTTTTTGCCAGCCACTCGGTCATCCATTCGAGATGCATGACCTTCCCGGGCGGCATCGGCATTTTCCACTTCTGGTCGGCCACCAGGACAAGCGGATGATGGTCGCCGCGGTGCATCCGCCGCTCGGCAATCAATCGGTCGGCTTCGGCGCGCTCGACCAGATGGTCTTCGACCAGTTCATGTAGCACCTCTGACAGAGTCAGCCGGTGATCCGGGGCGATTTCAGCGGAATTTTGCATTTGTCAGCAGTCCGGAAGCGGGAATGACCCCATCAACATAGGGGAATTGAATCATGAGCGCACTATAGCCACCGCACCCCGCTCCGGCAAGCGCACACCTCGAAATGCGTCAAGGCCTTTGACTTCCGCTGTGAACTGCGACACTCTTCGCCCTCCATTTTGAACACTCAAGGAGAAACGCATGACAATCAAGGTTGGCGACAAACTGCCCGAAGGCAAACTCAATGAAACCGAAGAATTCGACGCGGGCGGTTGCGCGATCAACCCCAAGGAAGTCAACGTGAGCGAAGCGGTCAAGGGTAAAAAGATTGCCATTTTTGCGGTTCCCGGCGCATTCACACCAACCTGCTCAGCAAAGCATGTTCCCAGCTACGTTCAGAACCAGGCCGCGCTCAAGGCCAAGGGCGTTGATGAAATCTGGTGCATTGCCGTCAATGATGTATTTGTCATGGCCGCATGGGGACGGGACCAGAAAGCCGCCGGCAAGGTCCGCATGATGGCCGATGGCAGCGCCAATTTCGCCAAGGCACTGGGTCTTGAACTGGATCTGACCGCACGCGGCATGGGTATGCGCGCGCAACGCTTTTCCATGCTCGTGGAGGACGGCACCGTGAAGCAACTCAACATAGAGGCCCCGGGCAAGTACGAGGTTTCCGGCGCGGAGGCGATGCTCGCGCAGTTGTAAGATTCCGGCGGCAGATCTGCCCGAAAAAGAAGCCGCGCCCATGAATGGCGCGGCTTCTTTATGTGTGGACGAACTACTGAACAGTCGCTCCTGTCTCCCGAATCACCCGCCCCCATTTGTCATACTCCGCACGTATGAGCGCCGTCAGTTCCTCGGGGGTGCCGGTCGATACTTCCAGTCCCGTCGCTATGATGGCCGGGCGCACATCCGGCGTCTTCAGAAGGCGGTCAATGTCACCATTGAGTCGCATGACCATGTCGCGCGGCATGCCGGCAGGCCCGAGCAATGCCACCCAGATCGTGGCCTCGTATCCGGCGACGCCGGCTTCCTGCAAGGTGGGCACATCGGGCATCTGCGACGAACGCGCCGGCGTGGTTACCGCGAGGGCGCGCAGCCGGCCGTTTTTCACCTGCGGTATCGCAATCGGTGTCCCGACGAAACCAACCTTGACCTGCCCTCCGACCACATCCTGGGTCGCGCGGCTGCTGTCCTTGTAGGGCACATGGTTCAATGCCGCGCCGGCCATGGAAACAAAGAGGGCGCCCACCAGATGCTGGGTGCTGCCATTGCCCGATGAAGCGAAATCAATGGTGCCAGGCTTGGCCTTCGCCATCTCAACCAGTTCGCGAACGGTTTTTGCGGGAAGCCCCGGATTGACAACCAGCACATAGGGGCCGTCTGCGACCTTGGCAATGGATGTGAAATCCTTCAGAGCGTCGTAGGAGAGGCCCTTGTAAAGATTTGCGCTGATGACATGGGTGGGTGACGTGATCATCAGCGTGTAACCGTCGGGCTTGGACTTGGCCACCATTTCCGAACCGATGGTGCCGCCGGCGCCGGCGCGGTTTTCAACAATGATCGGCTGGCCCATCGCGTCGCCGAGCTTCGCGGAAATGATGCGCCCCGGCACATCCACCAGGCCGCCCACGCCAAATGGCAGAACCAGCCTTATCGGTTTGTTGGGATAGGTCTGCGCCATCGCTCCGGATGACACAAAAAATGCAGTAAAAACAACTAGATATTTCATATCCACGTCCTCGGTGATGGACTTCTCTAGCCTCGATAAAACGGCTCGGGTTGGGTAAAAAAGCCATGCAGCAGGTGGTAGCACAACTTGTAGTTCTTCTGCTGGAAACTCGCATGCGAAATGCCGGCCATCACCGAGAACTGCTTGTCCGGATTGGGCAACCGGTTGAAGAATCCGATCAGGTCCTCAAAGCTTGCGATGCCGTCCCACTGGCCGCGCATGATCATGGTCGGCACGGTCAACTTCTCCGGATCAACCAATGGCAGTTTGGAGCACATATCAACGTAAGTGCCGGTGGGCACCGAATCGTCAAGGGCGAGAATGGCTTCGGCGAAAGCCTGGATGGTCGCGTCGTCGGCCGTGCCGGGATGGTCGCGGTCGAAGATGCTCTGAACAAAGGCCCGATTGATGGGGCGGCGATTGACCGCCGCATACTCGGGAAGTTTTTTCTTTCGTTCCTCGAGCGTGGGACTGCCCGCCCCGGTCCATACAAAGGCATCGAGGGCGATCCTCGCGACCCGGTCGGGATGGCGCTGTGCAAACAGGGCCGCCTTGAGAGCACCGGAGGAAATTCCATACACAAACAGCTTTTTCGCACCGGTCGTTTTAAGAATGTATTCGCTGCCGGCCGCCAGATCATCGGCGCCGTTGGATATGTCGAAATTGATCGGACGCTTTTTGTCGGAGCGACCATACCCTTCGTTATCCATGCACCAGGTGTCAAAACCGCGCGCGGCGAACCAGTCCATCACCGAGGAGTCCGGTCGTCCCGGGACGTGAAGGTCAAAGGTGGGCTGGGAGGCCATCGAAGAGCCGTGCACAAAAAGGACCGTGCCCTGCGACGCGGCCGTCTTTGGCGATTTCTGCCAGAGGAACAGCCTGACGTCGCCCTTGTTGGTCCAGTGTTCGATACCCTTCGCCACGGGCGCCCCGGCCGCTTCCGTTTGACTCATCAATGCTCCCCAATCCCTGAATTTTCGGATTCATTGCCATCGCAAAACACGGCGACGGCAACCATTAAATGAGGGAGCATTCTACTTCAGCGCCCGCCGCATTCTGGCGGCAGGAAATGTCGTTTCCTCAGGCCGGCGTCCAGATCTTGCCGCCTGCCGCGCCGGACATCTCGAGAAGCAACTCGTTGGTGCGCCTCACGAATCCGGCGGGATCCTCAAGCGCCCCACCTTCCGCCAACAACGCCTGATCGAAAAGCAGCCGGCTCCAGTCGTTGAATCGCTGCTTCTCCTCCTTCAGGCGTTCCACCAATGGATGCGAGGGGTTGATTTCGAGGATGGGCTTGCTCGTTGGCACCTGCTGCCCGGCCGCCTTGAGTATGCGCGCGAGGTTCCCGCTCATGTCGTTATCGTCGGCAACGAGGCACGAGGGCGATGACGTCAGACGATGGGTCACACGCACCTCCTTGACAAGATCTCCCAATGCATCCTTCAGCCTCATGGTGAGGTCCTTGAACTCGTCGGACTTCTTTTCCTGTTCCTGTTTTTCGGCCTCATCTTCGAGCGGCCCCAGGTCCAGGCTGCCCTTGGCGGCGGACACCAGTTGTTTTCCCTCGAATTCGGTGAGGTGCGAGACCACCCATTCATCGACCTTGTCCGAGAGCAACAGCGCTTCGATGCCGCGCTTGCGCAGGGCCTCCAGATGCGGGCTGTTTTTTGCCGCAAGGAAGGTGTCGGCGGTGACGTAATAAATCTTGTCCTGCCCCTCCTTCATCCGCGACAGATAGTCGGCCAGAGAAACGGTCTGCTCCTCGGTGTCATTGTGCGTGGTTGAAAAGCGCAGCAGCTTGGAGATGCGCTCGCGGTTGGCATGGTCCTCGCCCACCCCCTCCTTCATCACACGGCCAAACTCCTTCCAGAAACTGGCGTACTTGTCCTTCTGATTTTCCGCCAGTTCCTCGAGCATCTGCAGTGCGCGCCGGGTATTGCCCGAGCGTATGGCATCTATGTCCTTGCTTTCCTGAAGGATTTCCCGGGAGACGTTCAACGGGAGGTCGTTCGAATCCACGATGCCGCGCACGAACCTGAGGTAAGCCGGAAGCAGTTGCTCTGCGTCATCGATGATGAACACCCGGCGCACATACAGTTTCAATCCGCGTCGGTGCTCGCGATCCCAAAGGTCAAACGGCGCGCGTGAGGGGATAAAAAGCAGCTGGATGTATTCCTGGCGCCCTTCGACGCGATTGTGGCTCCACGCAAGCGGTGCCTCGAAATCATGGCCGATGTGTTTGTAGAACTCCTGGTATTGCTCTTCCGTGATTTCCGATTTTGGGCGGGCCCAGAGGGCGCTGGCCTGGTTGACGGTTTCGTCCTCGTCCTTTTCAACGGTTTCGCTCTTGTCCTTGTCCCATTCATATTTCTTCATGATGATGGGAATGGCGATGTGATCGGAGTATTTGCGCACGATGCCCTTGAGGCGCGAATCCGACAGCAGTTCCTCCTCGCCGTCGCGCAGATGGAGGATGATTTGCGTTCCCCGATCCGCCATTTCCGCGGCGTCCAGCGTGTATTGGCCGGCATCGCTGCTCATGTCGCATTCCCAGCGCACCGCCTGGTCGGCCGGCAGCCCGGCGCGGCGGGTGATCAGGGTCACACGATCGGCGACGATGAAGGACGAATAGAACCCCACCCCGAACTGGCCGATCAGGCGGGCATCCTTGGCCTGATCTCCGGTCAGCGCCTTGAAAAACTCTCTCGTGCCGGATTTTGCGATGGTGCCGATGTTGCTGATGACCTCCTCCCGAGACATCCCGATACCGTTATCCGAAATCGTGAGCGTTTTGGCGGTCTTGTCAAAGGCGATGCGGATCCGCAGGTCCGGATCCGATTCGTAGAGGGCATTGTTCGACAGTCCCTCGAACCGCAGCTTGTCAGCCGCGTCGGAGGCGTTTGAGACCAGTTCCCGCAAAAAGATTTCCTTGTTGCTGTACAAGGAATGGATCATCAGCTGGAGAAGTTGCTTGACCTCGGCCTGAAAGCCCAGGGTTTCGGTGGTTCCTGACATAAATACTCCTGCAAAATTAAAGGCGTTGTTGGGACCCACCAACTATTGGGGCGGCTAGCGGCGTTTTCAATACCCCCCGCTGGCGGGTCGCCCGCCAAAACGGCCGCCAGTGGGGTGGGCAGACGCTAGAATGCCGGACTGAACTTTCCCTCAAGAACCAGGTCCGACAAGTTCCCATGAATACATCTTTCCTTTCCCTGTGCCGGCCACTGATTGTTGCCATATCGCTTGTCATTTGCGCGCAAGCGGGGGCGCAAAACGCCACCGTGGCCGCCAAACCCGGGATCCAGCGGGTCATCTCGCTCGAGGGTATCACCGAGTACCGGCTGGCCAACGGCCTTCGCTTTCTGCTTCTGCCCGACCCGTCGGTGGATACCGTCACGGTCAACGTGACTTATCTGGTCGGCTCGCGCCACGAGGGCTATGGTGAATCCGGCATGGCCCACCTGCTGGAGCACCTGCTTTTCAAGGGGACCCCGCGCTTCCCCGGCATTCTTGAACTTCTGCAGAAACGCGGCGCCCAATTCAATGGCACGACATCCTATGACCGCACCAATTATTACGAGACCCTGACCGCCAGCACGGACAATCTGGATTGGGCGCTCACCATGGAAGCCGACCGCATGGTCAATTCCAGGGTTTCCAGGCAGGACCTGGATTCGGAAATGACTGTGGTTCGCAACGAATTCGAATCAGGAGAAAACAGCCCCTCACGGATATTGAATCAGCGAGTCTCGGCGGCCGCCTATCAGTGGCACAACTACGGGCGATCCACCATAGGCGCCCGATCGGACATTGAAAACGTACCGATAGAGCGCCTGCGCGCCTTCTACCAGACGTACTACCAGCCCGACAACGCCGTGGTGACGATCGCAGGCAGGTTCGACGAGAGCACCACCCTGGATCTGGTCGCAAGGCATTTTGGCGCGATTTTGAAACCCGAAAGAACCTTGCCGGTCACCTATACCGCGGAGCCCGTGCAGGACGGCGAACGGGAAGTCGTATTGCGCCGGGTGGGCGATGTGCAGTTGATTGCCGCCTTCTATCACCTGCCACCGGGTTCCCACCCGGATCACGCCGCCATGGACGTCCTTGTGGAAATATTGGGGGATACGCCCACCGGACGATTGCACAAGGCGCTGGTGGAAACCGGCATGGCCAGTTCAGTGCTCGGCTACGAATCTCAGCACAAGGAAGCCGGCTCCGCCTATTTCGGAGCGACGGTGCGCCTGGGCCAGTCAGTCGATGCAGCGCGTGACGCCATAATCAAGGCGCTGGAGGACACGGCACGATCCCCGATCACCGCAGATGAACTGGAGCGGGCACGCACACGCCTGCTGAACGACATCGAAAAGACCGTCGCCAATGTTCGTTCGCTGTCGCTCAATCTGACCGAAACCATCGCCATGGGCGATTGGCGCCTGTTGTTCGTGCATCGCGACCGGCTGCGCAAGGTGACTCTGGCGCAGGTACAGGAGGTGGCGTCGCGTTACCTGAAATCCTCCAACCGGACGGTGGGCCTTTTCCTGCCGACGGTAAAACCGGATCGTGCGGAAATTCCGCAGGCCCCGGATATCGCTGACGTGCTGAGGGATTACCGCAGCGACGCAAGCGTCGCGCAGGGAGAGGCATTCAATCCGACTCCCTCGAACATTGAATCGAGAACCGTTAGGACCACGCTCCCTGGCGGCTTGCGCCTGGCACTGCTCCCGAAGAAGACGCGCGGCAACACCGTGGTCGCGCAGATCGGCCTGCAATGGGGCGATGAGCAGAGCAAGTCCGGCAGGAATGTTGCCTGTGGCATCGCAAGCGCCATGCTTCAGCGGGGCACGAAAAAGCGGAACCGCGAACAGCTTTCAAATGAATTTTCCCGTTTGAAGGCAACGGTGGGCGTGAGTGGCGAAGGGGCGTCAATCCAGACCATTCGGGACAGCCTTCCCGAGACTTTGCGACTGATCGCAGAAGTATTGCGCCAGCCGATTTTTCCCGAGACGGAATTCGAGCAGCTTCGCCGGTCTTCGATCGCAGGCCTTGAGGCGCAGCGCAGCGAACCCAATTCGCTCTCGGGCCTTGAGCTGAGGCGGCACCTGGACCCCTACCCGCCCGAGCACTGGCTGTACAACACCAGCGTCGAGGAGCGTATCGAAAGGATAAAGAATGTCCGGCTGGAGGAAGTCCGCGCCTGCTACCAGGACCTGTTCGGAGCGAGCAACAGCGAACTCGCCGTTGTCGGCGATTTCGATCCGGCAGAAATCACCCGTCTCGCCAATGAACTTTTCGGCGACTGGAAAAGCCCGCGGCCTTACACCAGGATCGCCTCGCGTCATCAGGATGTGCCCGCCATCAACAAGGTCATCGCCACGCCCGACAAGGCCAACGCCATCTACCGGGCCGCGCTGAGTTTCAGGCTGCGCGATGACAACCCCGATTATCCCGCCCTGCTTCTGGGCAACTACCTGCTCGGCGGTGGAGTGACCTCCCGCCTATCCAACCGGATTCGCGAAAAGGAAGGCCTCTCCTACAGCGTCGGCTCCTACCTGACGGCAAGCAGCCAGGACGAAAAGGCCGAGTTCGGCGTGTCCGCGATTTACGCACCACAGAACCGGGAACGCGTCGAAAACCTTGTGCGGGAGGAAATCAGGAAGGCGTTCACGGCCGGATTCACCGATGAGGAAGTCAGTGCGGCCAAAAAAGGGTTTCTCGAAGCGCGTCAGATCTCGCGGGCACAGGACGGCGCACTTGCCGGACGGTTGCTGTCCTACCTTGTGATCGATCGCACGCTGGATTGGGATCGACGCATCGAGGAATCCATCGCCGCACTGACGCCGTCGCAGATTCTCGATGCACTGAATCGGCATATCGACCCGGCGCGGCTATCCGTGGTGAAGGCCGGTGACTTTTCTCCACGTGCGGAGAATGCAGCGGCAAAACCAGCATCCGGCGGCTAGTCGAGCACCTTGTAGGAAATTGAAAGTACGTCGAGATTCTCTACCCCGGCAGGCGTCTGCAATCTGACGGTGTCACCCTCTCGCGCCTTTAGCAACGACTTGGCGATCGGGGAAATCCAGGATACGCGACCTTTGGCGGGATCCGCCTCATCCACGCCCACGATGCTGATCGTGTGCTCCTGTCCCTTACCATCAGCGTATTCGACCGTGGCACCAAAGAAGACTTGCCCCCTGTCCTGGTTACCGGGATCAACCACTTCGGCGGACTCCAGGCGTTTCATGAGATACCTGATCCGCCAGTCAATTTCCCGCAGGCGGCGTTTGCCGTAGATATAGTCACCGTTCTCGGAGCGATCCCCGTTGCCCGCTGCCCATGAAACCGTCCGGACCACCTCGGGTCGATCCGTTTCAACCAGATACTTGAGTTCACGCATCATGCGGAAGTGGCCGCCAGGCGTCATGTAATTTTTTCCGGAGGGCACGGCAGGTTCGGAGGCCATTCCCTCTTCGAATTCGTCGTCAGATTCCTTGGTAAAAGCCTTGCTCATCAAAGAATTCCAGAGAAAAACAGGTTTATCCGGTCCTCATTATAATTCTTAACAAATGCGATGCCTGCAGGCTCAGGCGCCGCGTCAATTAAATAGGGGGGATCATGCAAATCGGCAGCCGGACGCGCGAATGGGTATTGGTGGCATTGGTCATCGTCACATCGATCCTGGCCAATATGCCTGAGGACATCCTGGTCGAACACAGTGTCAATCGGGACTACCTGCTTGGGTTTCTAGCACTGGTGGTCTTCATAGCCCTGTTTTTCTACCTGAAATTCCAGTTTTTCTTTCTTGTAGTGGTTCTTGCCATAGGCGCGAACATGCCCACGCAGTTGTCAGAATCGCTGAACATCTCACGCTGGCCTCTGGTTATCGCAATGGCGTTGATGGTGGGCATTTCCCTCATCAATTATGTTGTTGCACTGCTCCCAACCGGCCTTGAACCCAAACCGAAGGAAAAGAGCGCAGAGGGCATCAAGGCACTCTTCTACGCCATCGAAAAAGGCAATCTGGTTTACGCCCAAAAGGTGCTGTCGATGAATTTCGACCAGAACATGGTGGCAGACAACGGCTATTCGCCCCTCATGTACGCGTCGGCGCGGGGCGATGCGAAAATGGTTGATCTCCTGCTCAGGAACGGGGCCGACGTCAATATGATGAGCAATAGCGGCGATACCGCCATTGAACTGGCTTTGAAAATCGGCTCAACGGAAGTCGCAGATGTACTGAAGAAAGCGCGTGTCGAACAGCTTGCAAGGGAAGAGGCTGCAAAACAGGAAAGCAATAAGAGGGGTTCCTGAGAGAACCCGCCGGTGTCAAAGCCGTAGACCGGGTAACCCGCGCGCGACTCTGGCGATTACATTCCGGAGCAAAGCATCATTTCCACGCTCCATTCCCGATTTTTTCCGCCCACAAAAGGCCGCAGATCGTCTTGGCGTCAGTAATACGACCGGACCGGACCCAGTCCATGGCCGTTGGCAGAGCCAACGTAAATACTTCCAGAAATTCTTCCTCATCCAGTCTCGCCGCCTGTTGCGTGAGACCTTGTGCCAGAAAAATCTCGATGCGTTCGGTCGAATACGAAATCACCGGATGCATGACCCCAAGATATTGCCACCGGGCCGCCAAATAACCGGTCTCCTCCGCCAGTTCACGTTTGGCGGTCTCCAGGGGATCTTCACCCGAATCAATCTTTCCCGCCGGCAGCTCCAGAAAATCACGTCCAAGCGGATAACGATATTGACGCTCCATCACAAGCTTGCCTTCATCCGTCACGGCGATGATGACTGCGGCACCCGGGTGAACGAGGTATTCCCGCTGGGCTTGCTTGCCATCGGGCAAAAGGACGGAATCGCGCTTCACGTGAAGAAAATCACCATCAAAAACCGACTCGCCTACGATTTTACGTTCGGTGAGGTCACCCAGTTTCCATTCCGGTTCGGCGTCGTTCAAGATTGTTCCGAGCATTGAGAAGCGCTGGTTCGCGGCTCAGAAAATGCACCGCGAAAACTATAAACTTCCAATAATTTCAGATACTTATCTAAACGTACGAGAAGGTTTTGATGGCATACAGGCAAAGCTGCATCAGGGATCCTGGAAAGAGTCCCAGAAAAAGAACCGCTATGCCGTTGGCCGACATCAGAACGCCCATGTCCATACGAATCCCCAAGGGCGTGTCGAGCACCGGTTCATCGAAATACATCAGTTTCACGACGCGAAGGTAATAAAACGCACCAATGAGTGAAAACATGACTGCCACCACAGCAAGCCAGATCTGATCCGACTGGACCACCGCGGAAAGCACGGAAAATTTCCCGTAAAAGCCCACGGTGGGCGGAATACCGGCTAGCGAAAACATCACCAACAGCATGACGAAAGCGAACCAGGGACTGCGTTGGTTCAGGCCTTTGTAGTCATCAAGTTCGTCCGCTTCAAAGCCTGCCCGAGACATCAGCAATATCATCCCAAAGGCGGCGAGCGACGTAAGCACGTAGGTCACCGTGTAGAACATCGCCGAACTGTAGGCGTCGGTGGTGGACAGCGCATTGCCGCCAATCACGCCGGACAACAAGCCCAGCAGCACAAAACCCATGTGGGAGATGGTCGAATACGCCAGCATCCGTTTGATGTTGGTCTGGGCAATGGCGGCAAGGTTTCCCAGTGCCATGGACAACACTGCAAGTATCACCAGCATCTGCTGCCAGTCCATGGCGAGGCTCAGCAACGAACCCACGAGCAAACGCATTGCCATGGCAAATGCGGCGAGCTTGGGTGCCGTGCCGATCAACAACGTCATCGCCGTTGGCGCGCCGTGATACACATCCGGAATCCACATGTGAAACGGGACCACGCCAAGCTTGAACGCAACCCCGGCAACGACGAATACCAGACCGAAGACCAGGAGCGTCTTGTTGGCGATCCCCACATGCAGGGCGCGGGAGATCGCGGGGATTTCCAGCGCGCCCGTCGCGCCATAGATCATTGACATGCCGTACAGCAACATGCCCGACGCCAGCGCCCCGAGCACGAAATACTTCATCGCCGCCTCGGTCGAAATCGCCGAATCGCGGTTGAGCGCGACCAGCGAATATAGGCAAAGTGACAGGAGTTCCAGCCCGAGGTACATGGTGAGGAAATGATTGGCGGAAATCATCACCATCATTCCGAGCGTCGCAAACAGCGTGAGCGCGAAGTACTCGCCGGAGTACATCCCACGCTCCATCAGGTAGCCGCGCGAATACACAAAAGACGCCGCAACCGACAGATAGACCCCCATTTTCAATACGCTTGCCATGAGATCCGACACGAACATGCCATTGAACGTGAATGCGACCTGCCCTTCTGTCGTCGCATTTACCATGACCGTGCAAAATGCCGTCCCAACCAGCGCCGCCAGCGACAGAACATAGGTCAGGTCGCCGCGCCACTTCTTGACATAAAGGTCCAGCAAAAGGATGACGCATGCCGCGAAAAGCAGAAAGATCTCCGCATAGGCCGGCAACATGATGGGCAGATTTGAAATCACAGCTTGCTCACCGAAACATGTTTAAGCAGTTCATTGACCGAGGAATGCATGATCTCGGTAAACGGCGCGGGGTATATGCCCATCCAGAGCACGGCGATGGCGAGAAGACCGAGAACCAGGAATTCCCTGCCGTCCAGATCGGTCAGCCCGGCCACATTGGGGTTGGCGACCGCCCCGAAAATGACCCGCTTCACCATCCAGAGCGTGTACGCGGCGCCGAAAATCAGGGTGGTTGCGGCTGCGAACGCAATCCAGAAGTTTGCCTGCATCGCCCCAAGGATGACCATAAATTCTCCGACAAAGCCGCTGGTCGCCGGCAATCCGCAATTGGCCATTGCAAAAAACACCATGAACGCCGCGAATTTCGGCATGGTATTGACCACGCCGCCATAGTCGGCAATGCGCCGGGAATGCATGCGGTCATACATGACGCCCACGCAAAGAAACATCGCTGCCGACACGAAACCGTGCGAGATCATCTGCACCAACGCGCCTTCGACGCCCAGAGCGTTGAAAATGAAAAACCCCAGCGTCACGAATCCCATGTGCGCAATCGATGAATACGCAATCAGCTTTTTCATGTCGGTCTGCACGAGCGCGACCAGACCGATGTAGACGACGGCCACGAGCGACAACCCGATCATCATCGGAGCGAGTACGTGGCTGGCATCCGGAAGAATGGGCAACGAGAAACGGATGAAGCCGTACGCGCCCAGCTTCAGCATGATCGCCGCTAGTACAGCCGACCCTCCGGTCGGCGCCTCGACGTGCGCATCCGGGAGCCATGTGTGGACAGGCCACATCGGTACTTTGACCGCAAACGCCAGTAAAAAGGCGATAAACAGCAGAATCTGGGCGTTCAGTGTCAGCGGCAACGAATGAAAATCCAGCACCGAAAAACTTCCTCCCGACTTGGAGTATAGATACAGAAAGCCCACCAGCATCAGCAGCGATCCAAGCAGCGTGTACAGGAAGAACTTGACGGCCGCATACACACGGT
>CAIUKQ010000095.1 GCA_903899705.1 uncultured beta proteobacterium | reverse complement strand
TCATCGAAACCGCAAGTCCAGTTGTAGACGAGGGTGTTCTCGTCGTCTACAGGCACCCAGATGTGGCCATCGAATTTCGGCACGGCCGAGCGGCCCTGCGTGCCATTGATTCCGCCGCGCATCTGCTGGGCCGGCATGATGTAGTGATAGATACGCACATAGCTGCCATCGGCGCCGGCCTTGCGGGTGGACACATAGGAGTAGCCGTAGTCGGTGGGCTCCACGTGGATGGCAGGCGCCTTGTCGCGCTGGCGCAGGTCGACGCTGCCCACCAGCGCGTTGTTGTGCAGAAACGAGGAGTGCGATGTGTCGAGCCCGCCTTCGAGTCCCTGCAGGTAATTGCAGCGTTCATGCGTTTTCGAGACATGCCTGTGCGTGGCAGGCGCCCGCGTCCATTCGAAGTCCGGCGGCGCTGGTTTCCTGTCCGCCGGTCCGAGATAGGCCCAGACGATGCCGCCTCGCTCCACGGTGGGATAGGTCTTGAGCGTGATGGTCTCGATCATCCGGCTGGTCGACGGTTCGGAGGGCAGGTCCAGGCATTTGCCGTCTGCCGAGAACTTCCAGCCGTGATACACGCAGCGAATACCGTGTTCCTCGTTGCGTCCGAAAAACAGCGGCGCGCGGCGATGCGGGCAAAAGGCATCGACCAGGCCCACGCGCCCGCCGGTGTCGCGAAAGGCGAGAAGGTCTTCTCCCAGCAGACGCACCCTCACCGGAGGGCCGTCGCGCTCGGTGACTTCGCTGCCAAGCAGTGCCGGTTGCCAGTAGCGGCGAAACAATTCACCGCCAGGGGTGCCGCGACCAACTCTGACCAGTCTCTCGTTGTCTTCGATACTCAGCATGGATGGACCCTCGCCAAATCGTTCAGGACAGTCTTGCCATCGAACCGCTGCATTTCATCAACGGAAACGGATTATGGACCAGTCGCGGCCATCGTGAATACCGACCAAAAACCGGCATTTGAGGCGACTCAAGACCGTGTGAAATGATAGTCCCGATAGGCGCAGCATGCCGTGGATGGTGTTGGCATAATCGTCGTCTTCACGGATGAACGAGGGGAATGGCGATGATTGTTGGCCGTCATATTGGCATCGCAATGGTTTTGCTTTGCATTCTTGGCGTCAGCGGAGAAGTTCTCGCGGCGCAGCCCGTCCCGGCCGGCCCCCAGGGACTGCTCGATGCCGCGCGCCGCGGAAGGGCGGAGGCGGTCTCGCAGTTCATTGCCGCCAAGGCGGACCTCAATGTTCGCGACGCGCGCGGCCGCACCCCGTTGCTGATTGCAACCCAGGGCAACCACGTCGAGGTCGCCCGCCGTCTCATCGCCGCCGGGGCTGATGTCAACGCCAAGGATGAATTGCAGGACAGCCCGTTTCTCTACGCGGGTGCCGAAGGACGGGTGGAAATCCTGAAGATGACGCTGGCGGCGGGCGCGGATTTGAAAAGCACCAACCGATTCGGCGGCACCGCGCTGATTCCCGCCTGCCACCATGGCTATGTGGATGCCGTGAACGTGCTGCTCGCCACTGCGATCGACGTCAACCATGTCAATTCTCTGGGACTGACGGCCCTGCTTGAGGCCATCACCCTCGGCGACGGCGGAAAAAAGCACATTGAAATCGTGCGCGTACTGCTGGAACACGGCGCCAGACCCAACCTGGCGGACAAGGAAGGCGTTACGCCGCTGGCACACGCCACGCGTCGCGGCTATCGCGACATGATTGCGTTGCTGCGAAAATCCGGCGCGAAATAAGCGCCGATCGCAGGCTCCAGGGCCGGGGGCCTCCGGAGACCCCGTCGTCTTACAGCGACATGCCGCCGTCGATGAACAGTGTCTGCCCGGTCATGTAATCCGAGGCCGGTGACGCCAGATAGAGCGCCAGCAGGCCGACTTCGCGGAATTTGCCGGGGCGGCCCATGGGCACGGTCTTCGCATATTGGTCTTCGCTCATGCGCTCCCCCGCGCTTTCAGGCGCGGAGAAATCGGGAAAGAGACCCGGCGCGATGGCGTTCACGCGCACGCCGGTCTTCGCCCACTCGAGCGCCTGCGCGCGCGTGAAGCCAATGAGTCCCATCTTGCCGGTGGCGTAGACCACGCGCTCGACGCCGCCCTTGGTGGCGCCGATTCCCGAGATGTTGATGATCCGTCCGGAATTGCGCGCCATCATCTGCGGCGCCACCGCGCGCGTGCACATCAGCGCATGGGTGAGGTTCAGGTCGAGGATGAAGTGAAGATCCTGGTCGGAGATGGGCTCTTTCGGGTCCTGGGTTCCGGGACGCGGAATGAGGGGGCGCTTGAGCGAATCGCCCACGCCGTTCACAAGGATGTCGATCCTTCCGAATTCGGCCATCGCCTTGTCCACCATGCGTTGCACCTCGTCGCTCTTGGTGAGGTCGGCTGCAATGGGGAGCACTCGCCGGCCGGTGGCCTTGGCAATCGCCGCGGCGGTGGGCTCGAGGTATTTCGTCGTGCGCGAATTGATGGCCAGGTCGGCGCCGGCTTCGGCGAAGACTTCGGCGATGCCCTTGCAGATGCCGCGGCCGGCGCCGGTGATGAGGGCGACTTTGCCGGTCAGGTCGTACTCGGGGAGTGCCATGTGCTTGTCCTTTTATCTGGGTTGCGGGCGGCAAGGGCCCGTTCGGGCTGCGATTATCGCCGAGCGCGCGTACGTGTGCCGGCACCCCGCCGAATGGCGCGCAAAAAGCGGGACTGTGGGATGATTATTCCCCTTCGCATTTTTGCCGTCCCGAAGTCGGCGACGCGCCGCCGAAAGGGCCACCGGCCCAGACAATCCGAAATCACAAGGAGGAATCCATGCCCGCCGCACGCCATACCATGCGCGTAGAAACCAACACCCTCATTCCCATGCGCGACGGCGCGAATCTGCGCGCCAATGTCTATCGTCCCGAAGGCGAGGGCCGTCATCCGGTGCTCATGACGTTCGGGCCCTATGGCAAGGATGTGCCGCTTCGCCAGTTCATGCAGGAAGCCTGGGACCGGCTGAACGAGACCTATCCCGAAGTGCTGGCGGCCTCCTCCTGCAAGCACTTGGTGTTCGAGCGGCCGGACCCCGAGATGTGGATACCCGATGGCTATGTGCTGATCAATGTGGACTCGCGCGGTGCGGGGAAATCGCCGGGCAGGCTAGACCCCAATTCTCCTGCGGAGTTCCGCGATTTTTTCGACGCCATCGAGTGGGCGGGCGCGCAAGGGTTCAGCAATGGCAAGGTGGGTCTGCTGGGCATTTCCTATTACGCGGCCTCGCAATGGTTTGTCGCGGCGATGCGGCCGAAGTATCTATCCGCGATCCTGCCGTGGCAGGGTACCTATGATTTTTATCGCGACCGCACGCGGCTGGACGGCATCTATTCGGCGGGCTTTCTCAATCGGTGGTGGAATGCCAGCGTGCTTCGCAACCAGTATGGCAATCCCGAGACCAACTGCACCGACATGTACACCGGAGAGCGTGTCACCGGGCCGGAGAGTTTCACCAAAGAGCAGCTGAAGGCCAATGCCTCCAATTACCTGGAGGATGTGCTCGCGCATCCGCTGTGCGACCAGTTCTACCGTGACCGCACGCCGGATCTGTCAAAGATCGAAGTGCCGGCTCTGGTGGTTGCCAACTGGGGCGGCCTTGGACTGCACACTCGCGGGACGATTCGCGGCTTTCTAGGGCTTGCGTCGAAGAACAAATGGCTCAAGGTGCAGGGCGGTTCCTATTTTCACACCTTCCTGCAACCGAAGAACGTGGCCCTGCAAAAACGCTTTTTCGATCGATATCTGAAAGACGAAAAAAACGGCTGGGAAAATGAACCCGTGGTCGAAGTGCAGATTCGCGCGCCCGGTGACACCATCAAGCGCACCGCGCAGGTTGCAAGCTGGCCGATGCCGCAGACGCAGTGGACAAAATACTGGATGGATGCCGGGGCGAAGTCCCTCGGGACCACGGAGCCCAAGGCGGGTGCCAGCGCAAGCTATGCCGCCCTGAGTGACGGAGTCACCTTTTTCACGCCCGTATTTGCGAAGGAAACCGAAATCGCAGGCCCGGTGAAGGCGAAACTCTTCGTATCCTCGACGACTGCTGACATGGATATTTTCGCGACCGTCTGCGCCTTCGACGCCGATGGGAAGGAGATGACCTTCATTGGCGCGCCCGAACCGAAGATGCCTGTCACGCAGGGCTGGCTCCGCATCTCGCAGCGCAAACTCGATCCTGCGCGGACGCTCGAGTATCTACCTTACTACCCGCATGACGAACGCCAGCCGCTTGCGCCCGGCGAGATCTACGAGGTTGATCTGGAAATCTGGCCGATGGCGCTTTCGATGCCGCCGGGTTCAAAGCTGACGCTCACCATCCAGGGCAGGGATTTCGAGCGTGCCGGCGCCACCGGACCGATGCGCGGCATCGCGTGGTTCACGCATGACGAGCCGCGCGATCGTCCGCCGGAACTCTTCCATGGCACCAATACCCTGCATACCGGCGGGGAGCATCGTTCGTATCTGCTGCTTCCTGTGCTGCCCTTAATCAGGGTTGCCGCGCAGGACGCAACGCACCGAAATCGAGGCATTGCTTCAACGATGGCCGGGCCCGTTCTCAGTCACGGACAACGCGCAGGCCCTGTTCCGTCCAGTTTGCAAAGTCGGCAGTCACGTTCTCCCTGTACCACACGGTGGGGCTGGAACTGTTGCCACTTCCCCCCCTGAGAATTCTCTCTTTGCAGGATCCGTTGCTTCTGGCTGATCCGTCAGTCGGGGCGTCCCGGTAGCCTGGAATGGCGCAGTCCTCGACCCATTCGGAGACGTTGCCAATCATGTCGAACAACCCGGCCTTGTTGGGGGCACGGGTGCCCACCATGAAGCGCTGGGCATCTTCATCACCGCAATAATAATTTGAGAACATGAAATTGCCGTTATCGACGCGGGCGTACTGGCAGATATTGCGGTCGGATGTTCCCCACGGAAAATCGTCCCTGCTGCCTGAGCGTGCTGCGTATTCCCATTCAGCCTCTGATGGCAGGCGATAATTCCGTCCTGATTTTTTGGAAAGCCAGGCAACGAATTGCTTCGCATCGTCCCATGTAAGTCGGGACATGGCATTCTGGCCACCATAAGATTCGATATGCCGGCGCGTCGCCGAGACATCGGTGGCGAAACATTGGCGGTCCGCGACACAGGCTTGCCATTCCCCCACGGTGACTTCGTATTTGCCGATCGCGAACGGTTTCGCGATAGTGACTTTGTGAGCTGGGGTCGCGTCGATTTCCTTTGCCACAACACCCATCGACCGGAAATTGTCGGTTCCCATGATGAACTCGCCGGGCGACATGACCACCATGTCCGGGCAGTCGGCGCAATCGCGAAAGCCGGTGCCCGCCGCGAGGGTCGCGATCGATTCGATCGCAAAGGTTGTGCGCGTGGCAGCCACTGATGGAACGGCGGAGGCAATCTGCACCGACTGTGCCGCCTTCAGTCGCGTCTGCGCCAGCGCGACAAAAAGACCCGAAGGGTAGTTATCGATGTAAGCCTTTAATTCTTCTGGGTTTTTTGAGTCTTTCACCGAGTCCCAAAAGGCGCGGTCATTGACCGTCGGATCGAAAGCTGCAGGGGCATTGCCGGACTGGGAGGAAAGCGAGGCGGTCTGCGTGCCCGCGCCTGTGAAATAAAAATCGCCGTTGGACTGGTCATAGATGGCGGGGTTCTGCGAGTGACCGACCCGCGCGGCCTGCTCGCGAACGGAACTGCGCACCCTGCGAACCATGTCGTCCACGCGAACGCCCGGTTCGCGCAATTGTTTGATGAACTCACGCGTGAAGAGGCCGTTGGGATCCCGGTCGACATCGGAAAGTTTGTCCAGTGCCTGTTCGTTGACGCCGGCCGAATAGACGACCATCAGGCCGTCGGGTGCGGACGGAATGGTCAGGCCGCG
>CAIUKQ010000094.1 GCA_903899705.1 uncultured beta proteobacterium | reverse complement strand
CAGGCATGGCTGTGTTTTGGCGGAGTGAAACAATAGGGAATCACCGTCACCACCGTCACGACCATCACGCCGGGATTGGGCCTGATGATGACGGTGACGCTCGTGATGGTCATATTTTCCCGCGTCAAACGCCGTTCACGCATTCGCGAGCGTGGCTAGATTGAGTCGCAAGGACCACACCGTTACACTGCGCGTTGACCCATGCCGACCAACAATGTTCAGAGCCGTCCTGATTCGTGAGTTACTACCGCCAATTCGATCATTTTCATCCGCTCAAGGGCACGCCTGCGGCGATTCCGATCCCGGCGCTACGGGATATCGTGCGGCGCGCCCGGAAGGTTTTGGTACAGGGCACGTCGGTGAAGCAGGTAATCGCCATCGCTGAGACCATCAACTGGATTATTGATGGGGCAGTAGCGGTGGCATCTTCGATCGCTGAAGACAACGATGAAGCGCTGCCCCATCGCCGTGATCGGTCGGATACCCAATGGCTCCAGGAGCGGATTTTCTTGTACGACGTGGATCCGAGGCCGAAGTCAGACCTGCCGGGATATCACCAGTGCTTCGCAGTACTGGCACTTTGGAAGGTTGCCGACGCCCACTTTTGTATTGAACCTGAGTTCGGCCGGGGCGCGCATGGTGCCCTTGCCGGGTTGCCGGTTCCCGAGCAATGGGCGGCGGCGGCCAATTACGGAATCGAAGCAATGGAAGCAGTGTGCTTTGCCGAAACCCTGCACACCCAATTCCACGGCGAACGGTTGTCAAAGATATTCGAACTTCAGACACCTTCGACCGAAGACATCGTGCGCGAGAAGATTTCCCTCCGCGCCAAGCAAGCCGCCATCAAAAAGCACACGGGCAATCATGCCGCGCGGGCGCGCGTAGTCGAGCTCTACCGCATGCGTGACTATCCGAGCGTGGAGGCCGCCGCACAGGCTATTGCACCGATGGTGTTTAAAGCACCGCGCACCGTCTCGAAGTGGTTGTACGACGAGCGCAAGGGTCGCACACCAAAGCTACCCAGCAACACCGGCAAATAGCAGCGATACACCGGCACTCTCGCTGCGCGCAGAAGGTGCACTCTGCGCGTATGGGTCGTATTCAAGGTGAGATTCGAGGTATTCAATAGCGAGCATCCGCAAACGTGCAGGGATGCTCAACGTGAATCGAAACCGACCGCTGCTGCCTGAAACAGGCTTTGTTCGTCTACCGCAAATCCTCGCGCTGATTCCCATCAGCCGCTCAGCCTGGTGGGCTGGCGTACGTGAGGGCAAATTTCCAAAAGCCATCAAGCTCGGCTCCAAAACCACGGTATGGCGGGCCGAAGACATCCGGGCGTTGATCGACGCGCGTCGCTGATCGGGTTGCCATGAGCGATACCAACACTTCTGGCGACGTGGTTGTAGAAAACGACCGTCACAACCCTCACGACCATCACACCAAGGCCGTTCCGGCAGCGTCGCGTGACAGTGGTGACGTTGGTGATGGTGATCCTGCAATCTCGAACCCCGCGAACGGGAACGTGCCAACCGGGAGCGCCCCGTCCACCGATCCCACTGAGGATCCGGTTGGCTACCTCGAGGGCGCGCTGATGCGCCTCAAGGACGACGTCGGCGTACTGGCCGAGGGTCCAGTCATCACGGCATTCTCGATCCTACATGCGACCGACATGCCGGCCTACCTGCGGTTGCGGCAGCGCGCCAAGGGCGTGAACAAGGATGCCTCGATCACCTTGCTCGACAAACTGGTACGCCAGTCCCTGCCCAGCGGCGGAGATGATCCGTCCATCATCGATGAGCTGGTTGCCTTGGGGCGAGAACACTGCCAACTGGTACACGACGCCGACCGCAACGCGGTGGCCATCATTCCAATGGACGACCGTCGGGAAGTGTGGCGGGTGTATTCGCCGGGATTCGAGAATTGGCTGCGGGCGGCGTACTGGCAAGCCAAGCAAGCCGGCGTGACCGAGACGACACTCAAGGCGGCGCTGGCAACCCTGGCGGCCGCCGGCATCCATGACGGTGAGCAGGTTGAGGTCTACCTCCGCGTGGCGCGCGAGGGAGAGAGTTACTACATCGACCTGTGCGACGAAACCTGGCGGGTCGTCTACATCACCCCAAGCGGCTGGCGAGTGCTGAATCGATCGCCGGTGCTATTTACGCGCACTGCCGCCATGCGCGCATTACCCATGCCCAGCAATGCCGATGCCAACATGGAACGGTTCTGGCAGCACGTCAACGTCCCTCCGGCACGCCGGATATTGCTGCTGGCCTGGATACTGGAATGTTTTCGTCCGGACACGCCGTTCCCAGTGCTGGAACTCGTAGGCGAGCAAGGCTCGGCCAAATCGACCACCCAGACGGTGCTGCGCAGCCTCATCGACCCGAACAAGGTGTCGCTGCGCGGGCGGCCCAAGACCACAGAGGATGTGTTTGTCGCTGCAGGGTGCAACTGGCTCGTGTCCTACGAGAACCTGTCCAGTCTGACTCCGGAGCAGCAGGATGCCTTCTGCACCCTGGCCACTGGCGGAGGCTACGCCGGGCGACAGCTCTATACCAACGGTGAAGAGCATGTCATGGAAACCAAGCGCCCTGTGGTGCTGAACGGCATCGCTGTGGTCGCCACCCGACCGGACCTGATCGACCGGGTGATTCACATCGACATGCCGGTGATTGCTCCGGAACAGCGCAAGGACGACGCCGATGCGACCACCGGGTGGGAGAGAGATCGCGCGATGGTGTTTGCCGCGTTACTCGATTTGTTTGCGGCGACATTGGCACGGCTTCCCTCAATCCGGCTTACGCGCAAGCAGCGCATGGCCGACTTCGAGCGTTTGGGCGAAGCGGTGGCGCGCACCTATGGCTATGACGCCGGTGAATTCCAGGCGCAGTACGCCGAGATGGTGAGTGCTGGTGTGGACCGCGCGCTGGAAAGCAATCCGGTCGCACAGGCGCTGGAGGAATTCCTGCTGTCGGTGTCGCTGCCGTGGCAGGGAACAACCGCTAGCTTGTTCGAGCGTCTGATCACCTACGGCCACCACGACCGGTCTGCCTGGCCACGCTCGCCCAAGGGGTTGTCGGACCAATTGCGGCGCATGGCACCGGCGTTTCGCACCAAGGGCATCGAAATCAATCACGTCGGCCACACCCGCCAGGGTGGGCAGTGGCGTATCTCTGCAATCAGCAAATGAAAGGAAGACTCATGCAAGAACAAGACGCTCAATGGATTCGTCATCCCGATGCCAAAGGCGGCGACGAAATGATGCGGCGTGTTCAGCAATGGCTGGCCGAAGGCCGCACTCTGGCCTGGGTACCCATTTACAGCCGGAAGAATTTCCCGGGAATTGCACCGGAAATACTCTACTGCCTGGATCAATGCCCCGAACGTCATGTGTGGCTCATCGAGCATGTCAACGACTTCCTGCAGATCCCGGATGGCATCACCGGCTGGCTGTTGCCTGAAGGCGACATCGACACCGACATCGTGGTCGGGCTGTGGGAAGGCATCGTTTACTTCCTGAACGCCGTAGACAGGCGCACCGGCGAGCCACAGTCCCTTCGGGCCGGCAAAACCCGGGAGGTCGGCGACACAAATAGCAACGGTGAGCACGAAGCAACCGTATGACGAGTTATGACTTGGCTTCTGGTCGGGAAGAAGCGTTCATAGGACCCGTCTCCAAACATAGGACATTGCTATGAAAACTGAACCTTCCGTCGCCTCGCAGTTGGCGGCTCTGCCCAGTCTGCCGATGGCGGAATTGTGGAAATTGTGGGATGCGCATTTCCCGCGCCGACCAGGGACTTGGAACCGTGATTACGTGGCCT
>CAIUKQ010000093.1 GCA_903899705.1 uncultured beta proteobacterium | reverse complement strand
CTCAATCTGGCGCAGCAAAATCACTATCTGCTCCGCGCTAAAACGCTTCTTCGGCATAACCAGGTTCCTTTCCAAGTCAGTTTCTATCAAACCGCTTGGTACAAAAAGACCCAGTCAGGTCAGGATGGCTCGCCGGGCTGATCTAGGCTAGGGTTTGGGCGGATTAGGCTGAGGCTGGGATGACAAGACTTGCGAAATACGTTGCGGTGCTTGCGCTGCCGATTGCTCTGGCTGGGTGTGTCACTGGCCCACAGCATTCCGGTGAAATCATACCAATTGGCCCTGATACATACTCAAATCCGAAATAGGCGAGGTTGAGCAACGCGACTAACTGGATTGCCTTGCGCATTTTGGCATCAGTCATGGACCGATGACCAAGACTTCCCACGATCCCGCCAGCCGTGGCACCCGGCCCCCAGACGGCGCGGTCGCCGATGTATCGGGCTTTGACGCCATCAGGTACAGCCGTCCGGTTGCAGGATCGACTGCCCCGGTACGGGAGCCTTGTTGTGTCTGGACGTGCTGAACGAGCGCAATTCGTTTCGGATCGGCCAGCGATATGACCTCCAAAATGCCCTCTCGGCCACATGGGATGAACGCCAGTTTTCTTTCAGGATCATAGATTACGGCATCGGGCCCATGCCCAATCGGAACCGACGCAATCTCTTTGCCAGTGTCCGCCTGAACAATCTTGGCAACACCATTGCCACACGCCGAGATCAATAGTTTTGATGCGGCTGCATAAGCAAGGCCGCTTGGTTCTTCACAACCGCTGAGCTTAAAACTCTTGACCACTTTCCCAGCCTTGACGTCTATGACCGCAATCTCGCCCGTGGTTTCAATGTTGTCGTAAATCTTGCCTGAACCGTCCGAAACTGGAAACTCAAGCGTGTTGTCACTAATGGGAATCGTACCAACAACTTTGCGCTGGATGGGATCAACAACTGTCGCGTTCCCACTCTCCTTGTTCAATACAACAACCGTTTTCGTAACTGGATCGTAGGCCGCTGAATTGGGATTTTTGCCTCCGGGAAGGTCGGCGATGATCGTGTCCGTTGCTCCATCAAGGATACGGATCGTTCCGCGACGTTGTGTCAACACCAGCACCGAGGTTCCTGGAACGGGAAGCGCGATGTGGTCACTTGCTCCGTTAGAGAGTTGAGATACTTCTCGTGTCTTAACGTCGATCACGGTCGCGAAGGAACCGCGCGGCATGTACACTTTGCCAGTTCGTGCGTCGAAGGTCGCATAGTCGAAGCCGCCGTCCGGCACTTTGATCCGGTCAATGATTTTGTATTCGGCGGCAATCGCTGTTCGTGATAATCCTAGCGAAGCAGCCAAAATTGCGAATGCTACCCAAAACAGTCGCATCCCGTTCATGGTGGCTCCCCTTCACGTTACGCTCGGACGGTATCAGAGAAATTTCGCAATAGCTGGCGGGATGGACTACAATTCGCTGTTCTCAAGACCACCATATTTGGATAGATTTGGGTTGATGGGGATGGGGTTCCCCCGATAACCGCCGCTTTGGCCGAT
>CAIUKQ010000092.1 GCA_903899705.1 uncultured beta proteobacterium | reverse complement strand
TGAACGCCCTGGTCGTATCGAGCCACGAGCAATCAAGCGACGACCTAAAAACTATCCGACAATGGACAAACCACGCGCCACAATTACAGAGCATGTCCGCAAACATGGACACCCGAAAAAGATTAAGTAAGTACCATTCGCCGCGAGGCCCCTTTATTGTTTTGAGCCTGCGCTCAGTCCTTGAGCGTGTGATTGGTCTTGCGAAGTTCGGTGATGTACTCGCCGAAAGACATGGCCGGAAACTTTGGCGGCTCGTTGTCGCTCTTGCAGGTCGGAAAGCAATCCATTTTCACATCGCCGCGAGAGTTGGTGAAGAACACCACGGAGTTGCGATGCACGCCGCTGTAGTTCACAACGCGGTGCGGGGCGGCGCGGTAGCGGCCGTTGGTCCAGCGGTGCGCGAAATCGCCGCAATTGAAAAGCAAATGCCCCTCCAGCGCCGGCGCCTGTATCCATTCCCCCTTGATGGTGAGGATCTCAAGCCCCGGCACGCGTGCCTGCGCGAGGATGGCGCCATAGCCGTAGTCGGTGTGTGGTCCGATGCCCCACTGGCCGTCAAGGGCCGGGTCGCGGGGCGGGTAATCCAGAAGGCGCAGCGTGTATGGATCCTTGGAAAACGCATCGTGATCCACCAGCCAGTCGCCTCCCATGCCCAGCGCTGTCGAATGCAAAGTCAGTATCCTTCGCGCCGTCAATGACAGGGCCTTGAAATATTCAATGCAGGTCTCGCGAAAGCCGGGCAGTTCGTTCGGCCAGCGGTTGTTCGACACCCAGGGTTTGCCGGCGATCCGGTCCGGGTGATCCGCCGGGTATTCGTTGCGCACGAAGTAGGAGATGCTGCGGTCCGGGTGCTTGCTCTCGCCGTAGAGCTTGCTGTAGGAAAGCTGGGTCTGCCCGCCCTGTGGCAGGTAGCCCACGTTCTCCTTGGGCGTGACCTTCACTTCGAGTTTCTTCTCCAGCGGCAGTGCGTGGAAACGCGCGGTCTCGGCGAACATGCGGTCAATCAGTTCCTGCGCCACGCCGTGGTTTTTGATGAAGAAAAAGCCCAGGCTGCGGCTGGCTTCGTCCGCTTGCTTGGCGGTGCGCTCGAGCGCTCCCGGTTCACCGGCGAGGTAGGGCCCGAAATCGATGATGGGCACGGTCTCGGTCGAATACCTCGGTTTCTGCGGTTCAGTCTGGTCCATGGCTCCTCCTCAGGTGCTCGGGCAGGTGATTGCGGCATTCACATCGTACGGGGGCGGGTCGCGCTCAGCCCATCGGCACGGCCTTGCCGATGGCAATCTTGTAGAGTACGCGCTCTTCGCCGGGCTGGCGGAACGGGTACTTGTCCTGGCCGAGGTATTTCTTCGCCATGGCATCGATGTGCGCATCAGCGCCGGTCTGGGTGATCTCTTTCACCTTGCCGCGCACTTCAACATAGCGATAGGGGTTGTCGGCATCGATGATGGTGACGGCCACGCGCGCATCGCGGCGCACGTTCTTGTCCTTCTGGCGGCCAAGTGCCGAATTCACCCAGATGTCGCCGTCCTTCAGGTCGACCCAAACCGGCGTGGTCTGCGGGCTGCCATCGGGCATCAGCGTGGTGAACGAGCCGAAGGATTTCTTCTCGAAGATGTCGAGGTATTTTTCGGGGAATGGCGTGGGCATGGAGGGCTCCTTTTGTTCAACGCGCTATTTTAAGGCTGGATCAGCCTGGTTTTGACAAGTTCCGCCATTTCAACCGACGCCTCATCCCCGCGCGCAATCAACCCTTCCACGACACCGCGCCGGTCGGAATTCGACCGGTTCTGGCTCGTTTTCCACTTGCCGACCAGCCTTGTGATCGGAATTTCGATGCCGACAATGGCGCGCAGCATGCTGTCGATGTAGGCGGGCGGGGCGTCGCTCACTTTCCACGGCGAAGATTCGCCGGCCTCATGTGCCGCGGTGAGTTGCGTCACATGCTGCAACAGCCAGTCGTGATCCTCGATCGCGCACGGCATGCCGTGCGCATGCACCACCGCATAGTTCCAGGTCGGCACGACCTTCCCATGTTCCTGTTTGCCGGGATACCAGGATGGCGTGATGTAAGCCTGAGGCCCCTGAAAAATAACCAGGGAATCCGTGGTCTTTGAAAATGTCTTCCACACGGGATTGGCCCTCGCGACGTGACCGACCAGCGTGCCGAACTCTCCCCGCTCCGCATCAATCAGAAACGGGATGTGGTTTGCAATGAGTCCTTCGTCAGCCTGGGTCACCCAGGCACCCAGCGGGTGCGTGCACACAAGCGCGTGCATGACCGGAATGCGGGTTTCTTCATTTTGTGTTGGAACGTACATGGGATCCTCCGCGCGGTGGTGTGTGCGGCCTGCCTGTATGGGGCGACGTCTCGGCCCATTGTGCGACTGGTCGACTCAATCTATTTTTGCACCGGAAGTTTTCACGAGCACGGCCGCATTGACCAGCGTGGCCGCCAGCAGCCGTCCATATTCCTCCGGACTGCTCGTTGCGGGCTCGAATCCCAGGGTCTGCACGCGTTCCCGGAATGCGGGGACGGCCATGATTGCCGCAAATTCCGAGGCCACCCGGTCAACCACGGATCGAGGCGTGCCTGCCGGCGCTCCGATGCCAAACCATGTGCGGTAGTTCCAATCGGGTGCACCCGCTTCGGCATACGTCGGCACGGCCGGTGCTTCGGGGTGGCGCCGGTCGGCGTAAATGAAAAGGCTCTTCACTTTTCCCGCCTTGAGTTGGGGAAGGAGAAAGCTCGTGCCGATAAGCACGACCTGCGTCTCCCCGGTGAAGAATCCCCTCATGCCATCAGCGACGTTCTTGTAGGGCACCTGTGTGAGATTGAGCCCGGCGTTTTTCCGGAGCCACTCAAACACCATTTCGGGGGTGCTTCCCGGGCCGTAGCCGGAGTAATTAAGCTTGCCGGGATTGGCCTTGCTGTAGGCAACCAATTCGTTCCAGGTGTTGACGGGCAACGAAACGGGCACGGAGATCATCTCCGGCACCATGATCAGGTTACTGACGGGAACGAAGTCTTTTTGCAGGTCGAAGGGCATTTTCGCCTGAAGGAATGGGTTCAGGTAGGCGCTCGAGGTGAGGTTGCAAAGGGTATGTCCGTCAGGCGTGGCCCTGCCGCAAGCCTCCAGGGCGATGATGCCGTTTGCACCCGGACGATTCTCGACGATGACTGGCTGGCCGGTGCGTTCGCTGAATGCGGTGCCGACCGCGCGCAGAATGGCGTCGATGGTGCTGCCCGTGGCCTGCGGACTGATGATCCGCACCAATCGGGAAGGGTAGGGCTGCTGTGCCGATGCACACGTTGCAACGAGCAGAGTGGCCAGGCAAACGATTTTGACGACCGGATCTTTCACGGCTTTCTCCCCGAAGATATCGCGGAGATTTTAGAGGCAGATCCTGAAACCCGTGCGCGGCCGGTTGCCGCCGGTTTTTACTCCGCCTTAACGTCCGCCGCTCGCGCCATCTCGCCCACCAGCGTGACTTCGTCGCGAATAGCTGTCGCCATCGCCTCGGGTGTGCTCGCCACGCGTTGGTAGCCCAGCCCCGTCAGGTATTTTTCGGTGAACTCGGCGCCGTTCAGCACCACCGCGGTTTCATCACGGATGCGTCGGATGATCTCGCCCGGGGTGCCGTTGGTGACAAACAGTCCAAAGCGCGCAGAGGCCTGCATGTAGGGATATCCCGCCTCGGTGCTGGTGGGCGCGTTGGGCAGATCGGCTACGCGCTCCGGCCCTGCCACCAGGAGCGCTTTCAGCTTGCCGGATTTGATCAGGCCCGCGGCGCTGCCGATGCCGGCCGAGGTGATCTGCACTTCGCCCGCCGTGATCGCGGACATCAGAGGCGGTATGCCCTTGTAGGCCACGTGCGTGAAATCCAGCGATTCGCGCTTTTTCATGAGCTCGAACATCAGGTGAGGCTGGCTGCCGGTGCCGAAGGATCCGTAGTTGAGTTTGCCCGGCTGCTGCTTCAATAGCGCGAGCAACTCGCCGAAGGTGTTCGCGGGGACCGATGCATGCACCACCACCAGCTGGCTGCTTTGCGCAAGCAGGCTCACCGGCGCAAACGCCTTGTCGGGGTCGAAGGGCAGCGTCTTGTAAAGATAACGGTTGCCCACCACCGTGGGATTGATCGGCGTCACCATCCAGGTGTAACCATCGGGCGCCGCCTTGGCCACCAGTTCGGCGCCGATGATGGAGGCGGCGCCTGCGCGGTTCTCAACGACGATCGGCTGCCCCCAGCGTTTGGACAGTTCATTCGATAGCGCGCGTGTGATGGTGTCCAGTGGCGCGCCTGGCGGCCAAGGCACCACGTTGCGGATCGGTTTGGCGGGAAAGGTCTGAGCCGGGGCTGGAATCGCCGCGATGACTGAAAGTCCGAACAGCGTCGCAGCGAGAGATTTTGAAATGGTCATTTATTCAATATATTCATTATGTTACAAAGGTGTCGGCCTGCTTCCGGTATTAGGCAAGTGTCACGCTCACCGGGCAGTGATCGCTGCCCATCACATCGGCGTGAATGGCGGCAGCCTTGACCGAATTGCGCAGCGCCGCGGAAACCAGGACGTAATCGATTCTCCACCCTATGTTGCGCGCGCGTGAATTGGCAAAGTGACTCCACCAGCTGTAATGGCCGTTGCCCTGCGTGAAGATGCGTAAGGTGTCCACGAAGCCTGCGTCGATGAAATTCTGGAAACCCTCGCGCTCCTCGTCGGTAAAACCCTTCTTGCCGCGGTTGGGTTTGGGGTTGGCGAGGTCGAGTTCGGTGTGGGCCACGTTGAGGTCGCCGCAGAAGATCACCGGCTTCTTCTTCTCAAGCCCGCTGCAGTAGGCGAGAAAGGCCGGGTCCCAATGCTTGTGGCGCAGGTGAATGCGGCTGAGGTCGTTCTTGGCGTTGGGGGTGTACACCGTGACGACATAAAACGTCTCGAATTCCGCGGTGATCACCCGGCCTTCCTCCGTGCTGTCCCGTTTTTCCTCGTCGGTGAAATGGAAGCGCTTTGCAAGAGCGTCGGGAAATCCATTCACCACGCTGAGTGGTTTTTCCTTCGAGAAGATTGCCGTGCCGGAGTAACCCTTCTTCACCGCTGAGTTCCAGTACTCGTGGTAACCGGGCAGATCAATCTCCACCTGTTCCCGTTCGGCCTTGGTTTCCTGCAGGCAGATCACGTCGGGAGAGTGTTCGGCGAGGAATGATTGGAAGGTGCCCTTTTTCAGCACCGCGCGAATGCCGTTGACGTTCCAGGAATACAGTTTCATCACACCATTCTTTTCTTTCGGGAGATGGCATTTTAGCGGGCATCCGTATTGATCAGATGGCAATCCGCATATTTTGCAACCCATGGTCAGGTGCGGCCGGGTCCAAGCGCGAAATGCAATTTCGTGACACATTGAGGCCGCGAGGGATGCATATTAATTTTTGGCTCTTATAGCGATTAATGTTGGTGGCTCATCTGGCGAGCCTGTGGAGGCGGAAACTGGCTGTGTGGCGCAGAGGCGCTGAACCAGGAGACGCGAGATGAGGACGAGGGAATTGGCAAGATTGA
>CAIUKQ010000091.1 GCA_903899705.1 uncultured beta proteobacterium | reverse complement strand
TTGTCGATCGAATAGCGCACGCCGGCCTGGGCGGCAAGGTGCACCACGGCATCGAACCGCTCGCCTGCGAACAGCGCGCGCATGCCCTCGCGATCGACAATATCGAGCATCCGGAAATTAAACGAAGGATGGGGTTCAAGGCGCGCGAGCCGCGCCTTCTTCAGCGAAACCTCGTAATAATCGTTGAGGTTGTCGATGCCGGTGACCCGGTCTCCGCGTGCAAGCAGGCGCAGGGCCAGGGTGCTTCCGATGAACCCGGCTGAACCGGTGATGAGGATGTTTGCCACTTGAATCTTTTCAGTAACTTGGAATCTGTCATGACGTTCAACGGCGATGACGGTCAACGCCGAACCCTGATTTTAACGGGGTCAGGCGTGTTTTACGCCAAATTTGAATCGTTCATTCCTCTCCGGAATGGTCAGGGTGCCAAACATCCAGTCCCACAAGGCCAGTGCCGTGCCGAAATTGCTGTGGTGGTGCCGTGGATCGACGGAATGGTGCAGCTGGTGCATGTGCGGCGAAATCAGCAGGTGCGACAGCGAACGTGGATAGGTCAGCGCGAAGTGGCTGTGGCGAAGATGTGAGAACGCCAGGTACCAGGTGAGCCAGAACACATTGACGCCCAGATAGGTGACCGGCGTCATGTTCGTGCCGAATGCCAGGTTTGCAATGCCCAGTGCAATGCCTTCGCCGAAGTTGAAGGCCGCGAAATGAACAACCGCCTCGGGCGGCCAGAACCGGAACGCGGTGATTGGCGTGAGCGCCGGCGGGTTGTGGTGCAGTGAGTGAAACCACCACAGATGCCGCGACCAGTGGAACAGCCGGTGACTCCAGTACAGGCAGAAATCACTCAATGCGAAGGCCAATGCTGCCACCGCCATCTGCTCCGAAAACGACGGGGAGGCAACGCCCTTCGGGGGGCCGCCGACCAGGAATACGAGCGAGATGCCGGCAACCGTTGCCCAGAAAAGCAGTCCGCCCAACAGCACCTGCGTGAAGGTGTAGCCCAGGTAACAACTGAGATCCATGGGCAACTCGCGCAGAAAAGCGCCCAATGGTTTCCGAGGCATGTCGGGCGGATGGCGGTTACCAGCGACCATCACGATCGCGATGCCAAGAAGCGCGGTGGCGATCGTCGGCCACCAGAACAACGCGCGCGCGTCAGTCAGGGTGCCGGTGAGCGAGGAAAGCCACGCGTTGAATGCGGTGACAGGATCGATTGAATTCATTGCCACCCAAGGCAGCCCTCAGACGGGCTGCGACCACCTTATATGTATATGATTATTAATTAAAATATCAGCCAAGCTTGGGCAGCGCAATACCGCTTTTCACGCCCGGCCGCGCTTCCATCTGCGCCACCCAGCGCGCGAGATTCTTGTTCTCGTCGAGCAATTGCGCGTTCTTTCGTGCGCCGCCGACAAAGGGAAAGATGGAAATATCGGCGATGCTGTAGCTCTTGCCGGCAAGGAATTCGTTTTTGCCGAGCTGTTCGTCGGCGGCCTTGAAAAAGCGCACGACCTCGTTCCAGGACTCATCGATGGAAAACTGGTTTTTCACCGGCAAGCGGTTGGCGAACTTGTTCCAGGTGTTGAAGGCCACACCGAGATCGGTCAGTCCGAACATCGCCCAATCCAGGACTTCGCCGCGCTCCTTGCCGGATTTCGGAAGGAATTTTCCATACTTGTCGGCGAGGTACACCAGGATCGCGGCCGATCCATAGACTGCGCCGCCGGTATCGTGATCGACAATCGCCGGCACTTTCCCGGTGGGGCTTATCTTCTTGAATTCCGGCGTCTGGTTTTCGTGCTTTGCCAGAGTTACCGTCTTGCAGGTGTAGGGTTCGCCAAGCTCTTCGGCGAGGATGGTGGTCTTCCAGCAGTTGGGTGTGGTGAAAACATACAAGTCGTACATCATGCCTCCGTGTACAGGTAGAGCGGTGGGTCGGGGGATTTGCAGGCGGGCGCCAATATACCGCGAGTTTCCCGGTGCGATGGGGTTTGCGGCGCGGGATACCTGAAAATTGTGCGGGACGGTTCTTCGTATCCGTTATTCGGGTTCAATGCCTGCGGCGCTCATGGCCTTCGACCATTTGGCCGCCTCCAGTGTGACGCGCGAGGCCAGCGCCTCGGGCGTTCCCGGCGCCAGTTCCAGCCCTATCGGCGCAAAGCGTTCGCGCAGATCGCGCGCCTCCGCGCTGCGTCGCACCGTGTCGTTGAGGCGCACGATGATGTCGCGCGGTGTGCCCGCCGGTGCGAAGCTGCCGAACCAGGCGATCAGTTCGTAGCTCTTGAGGTCCGCCGCTTCATTGACCGTGGGTACATCCGGCGCCAGCGAAGATCTTTGCGCACTGGTCACGGCCAGCGCACGCAGCTTTCCGGCCTTAACCTGTGCCAGCGTCACCGCAAGATCCGCCGTAAACAATTGCACCTGCCCGCTGATGAGGTCGGTGATTGCGTTGGGTGAACTCTTGTAGGGCACGGCCAGCAACTTGATGCCGACCATGCTGGCCAGCATTTCGGTGGAGACCCGTTGCGAGGCGCTGGCGGTCGCGTAGGCGATGCCGCCGGGTCTGGTTTTCGCGGCGGCGATCAGGTCCTTGAGCGTTCGCAATGGCGAATCGGCGTTCACGCATACCAGTAACGGGATGGCGCCGAGAAAGGATATGGGCGCAAAGTCGCGCTCGAAATTGAAGGGCACGTTCTTCATCAGGCTGTTGATGGCCGCGTTGGTGGTGTTGGTGCCGATGAGCAGGGTGTACCCGTCGGGTACGGCCTTGGCCACCAGATCCGCGCCGATCGCGCCATTGGCGCCGGCACGGTTGTCGACCAGGACAGGCTGACCCAGAAGTTCTGACATCTTAAGGCCGAAGACGCGTCCGACGGTGTCGGTGGCGCTGCCGGCGGCGAAGGGCACGATCAGGCGCAGGGGTTTCGAGGGATAGCCCTGTGCGGGTGCGTTGCCTGCGGCTAGTGCCGACAGCAGTGCTGTCAGCGCCAGCGTGATTGCGCGGGAACTTTTCATGTCGGGATCTCCATGTGCGACTTGCGGTGCCGCGCCTTGAGCGTCAAGCCGGGCCTGCAAGCGCCGCAATTCTACCGGTCAGGCCTTTTGCGCGGCTGCGCTTCCGAGCACTGCGGACAGCGCGTCAAGGAATGAACGGGCGCTGGCGGGTTTGGTGAGATAGGCGTCGGTGCCCAGCGTCACCGCCTGCATCAGGTCGGCGGGTTCGGAATGCACGGTGAGGATGATCACCGGCAGGGTCCTCAGGGCCGGGTGGGCGCGCATTTTTCCCAGGATCTTGAAGCCGCTGATATTGCCCGGTAACTCGACATCCAGAACCACCGCGTCGGGCAACGGTTTCTTCTGTATCGCCGAGATGAAACTCGGGGCATCGGCAGCCTGCCTCGTCAGGTATCCCGCCTTCCTGCAAATGAGATCCAGGATCAGGCGCGTGGTGGTGTCATCCTCGACCAGAAGGATGGTGGTCTTCTCAGGGTCAATCCGGCGCGCCGGGCGCGAGCGCGTCATGTTGATGAAGCTGTTCCCCTTCTTGACGGCGCGCGCGCCGATGATGATGTCCTCGGGAGGGCGCCTGGGCGCCGGTGGGGGCGGTTCGGTGTGCAGTTCCTCGATGCGGAATACGCCGGTGAAATCCAGATCGATCGCATCGTTGGGTTTCACGGGCGGCATGGTTGGCATGGTTGCAGCTGGGCTCCGCTTCTCAAGAGGGACGTCACCGGCGAGGTGTTCGCGCAATCGCATTGACGATTGCCGGCATCCAATTATTCCGCGCATTGCCGGAAACCGTTATCGTACTACCCATGACACCCGTTGAAGTGGAAGGCTACCGTCTTGTTTCCCAACTGGGGGAAGGCAGCGATGCGCGCGCGTGGCTGGCCGAGCGCGACGGCGATCACATGACCGTGGTGCTGAAAATACTCAAGACCACTCCCGCCGAGAATATCGGGGCGTTCCAGTCTTTCCGCCAGGAGCACGCCTTCATTGCCGAGTCGCGGCATGCCGGTGTTGCGGAAATATTCGGCCATGGATTCGCCGGTCAGTACCCTTACCTGGCAATGGAGTATTTCCCGCGCGGATCGCTGAAGGATGCCGTGCAGTCGGCTCTGGTTCCGCGGCAGGCCATGGCGGTGCTCGCGCAGCTGGCCGGTGCGCTCGCGCAAATTCACGCCAACCGCATCGTGCATCGCGATCTCAAGCCTGCCAATGTGCTGGTGCGCGAAGACGGGACCATGGCGATTGCGGATTTTGGTGTCGCGGCGCGCCTGGAAGCAGTAGCAGCCGACGCGAAGCAGCAGCAGGTGTACGGTTCGCCGCATTACCTCGCCCCCGAACTGATACGCGGCGAACCCGCGTCGCGGCTCACGGACATATACAGCCTCGGTGTTCTCTTTTACGAAATGCTGACTGCGGCGAAACCCTTTCCGGCGAACAATATCCGCGAGCTCGCGCAGAAACACCTCAATACCCCGGTGCCGCGCTTGCCGGAGTCTCTGGGCGACTATCAGGCGCTGCTGGATGGAATGCTCGCGAAAGACCCGTCGCAGCGTTTTCAAAGCGCGCAGCAATTATTGGACAGTGTCGATGATGTCTGGACCCGGCTTGCGGTTCGAGCTGCGCAGGCGCCGTGACCGGTGCGCGACGCCAATCGCTGCGGCATCCCTGTTGTTGATCTTTTGTTGATCTTTTTAATCGTTTGATTTGTATGAATAATTTCTACGTCAGGAGGTCGCCATGAAATTCTTCCACGACGCTGTGGCAGGTCCGGATTCGGGGGTGCCCGGCGCGCGATCGGGCGGAAGTCGTGCTTGCACGGCCAGAATTTTGCTGGCAACCGTCTTGATCGCGCTGGCACAGGCCGCCTGCGCGCAGTACCCCGCGCGGCCGATACGGATCTATGTGCCCAATCCGCCGGGTGGCGCCACCGATACCCTGGCGCGCCTGTTGTCGCCGAAAATGTCCGAAGGACTGGGGCAGCCGGTGCTGGTCGACAACCGCTCTGGCTCCAATGGAAACGTGGCGACCGAGATGACCGGCAAGGCGGCGCCCGATGGCTACAGCCTCCTGCTCGGTGCCGACGCGCAGGTGGTCATCAGTCCGCACATGTATAGCATGCAGATCGACGCGCTGCGCGATCTGCTGCCCCTGGCCTCGCTGGTAAGTACCAACATGGTGCTTGCCGTGAACGCCTCGCTGCCGGTGAACAACCTGGCGGAATTCATCGACTACGCGCGCCGCGCCAAACCACCCATCCCCTATGCGTCCATTGGAAACGGAAGCCAGCATCATCTGGCCATGGAGATGCTCAAAATCCGCGCCGGGATCGACCTCGTGCACATCCCCTATAAGGGCGGTGGTCCCGCGACTATCGCGTTGCTCGCGGGCGACGTGCCGGTGATGTTCGGCGGCAATTCGGTGGCCGGGCAGATCAAGGCGGGCAAGTTGCGCGTTATAGCCCTCGCCGGCAAGCGTTTCCCGGCGTATCCGGATGTGCCGACGCTAGCGGATACCTATCCCGGCCTCGAGGTGACACCGTGGCTGGGCATGTTCGCACCCACCGGTGTACCGCTACAGGTGCTCACGCGCCTGCGTGGCGAAATCAGCCGGGTGCTGGGCGACGCCGAGATTCGCGACAAGCTGCGCGGACTCGGCGGACTGCAACCCTTCGTTACCACCCCCGAAGAGTTTGCGGCGTTTTTCCGCTCCGAATACGAAAAGTACGGGCAGGTGGTAAAAGCAGTGGGCGTCAAAGTCGACTGAGAAAACATTGGCGAAATTGAATCTCAACGGAAGGCATTAATTTTCCTCTGATTTGGGGATATGCAAGGGGCGAAGGCCCCTTGTTGGATACATTCATTAATGTTTGTGAATCATCAGGAGCAACAAAATGAACCTGCAACTCAGCATCGCCATGGCGGCGAATCCCCGCAGCTGGCCCATTTTCGACGGACGCGTGAAACCCAAGGGAATTGACCTGCTGCCCAGCATGGTGCTGCCCTCGGAACTTTTCTGGCGGCAGCTGAAGTTCGCCGAGTTCGACATTTCCGAAATGTCCTTTTCCTCGCTCATCATGGCGGTGGCTCAGGGCGATGATCGTTTTGTGGGCCTGCCGATATTCACCACCAAGCGTTTCTTCCACGCCGGCATCCTGGTGAGGAAGGACGCCGGCATCGAGCGCCCCGAGGATCTCAAGGGAAAACGGGTCGGTGTGCCCGAGTACCAGCAGACGGCGGCCCTGTGGAGTCGCGGCGCGCTCGAACACGAATGGGGCGTGAAGCCCAGCGACATCGAATTCTGGATGGAACGCCAACCCTCGCACAGCCATCGCGGCGCCGTCGGTTTTGCAACGCCGCCCGGTGTCACCATCAACCAGATGCCGCCGGAAAAGAATATCGGCACGATGATGCAGTCGGGCGAGATACAGGCGGCGATCCACTACATCCTGAATCCGCCCAACCTCGTTGATCGCAGCAGCGCGAACCTTTATGAAGATCCGAATATCAAATTCCTGTTTCCGGATACCGCGGCGGAATGCGCGCGCTACTACAAGAAGACCGGCATCTTCCCGATCAATCACGGCATGGTGATCAAGCGCGAGATCGCCGAGCGCCATCCGTGGGTGGTGCTGAACATTCTGGAGGCGTTCAACCAGGCCAACGAGATTGCCAATCGCGAACGTATCGCTCAGACCGATTACTACGCGGCGGCCGGCCTGCTCGGACC
>CAIUKQ010000090.1 GCA_903899705.1 uncultured beta proteobacterium | reverse complement strand
GCCAAGACCGTGAAGGTGGGGATTCTTCATTCGCTGTCGGGCACCATGGCCATCAGCGAGACGGTCCTCAAGGATGTGGCCCTGATGGCCATCGAGGAGATCAACGCCAAGGGCGGCGTGATGGGCGCAAAGATCGAGCCCGTTGTGGTGGACCCGGCCTCCAACTGGCCCCTGTTTGCCGAGAAGGCCCGCCAGATGCTCACCCAGGACAAGGTTGCGGTGACCTTTGGCTGCTGGACCTCGGTGTCGCGCAAGTCCGTGCTGCCGGTGTTCGAGGAATTGAACGGCCTGTTGTTCTACCCGGTGCAGTACGAGGGTGAGGAACTGTCCAAGAACGTTTTCTACACCGGTGCGGCTCCCAACCAGCAGGCGATCCCGGCGGTGGAATACCTCATGAGCAAGGAAGGCGGCGGTGCCAAGCGCTGGGTGCTGTTGGGCACGGACTACGTGTACCCGCGCACCACCAACAAGATTCTTCGCGCGATGCTGATCAAGAAGGGTGTCAAGGAATCCGATATCGACGAGAAGTACACCCCGTTCGGGCACTCGGATTACCAGACCATTGTTGCCGACATCAAGAAGTTCGCCACCGGTGGCAAGACCGCGGTGATCTCGACGATCAACGGGGATTCCAACGTGCCGTTCTACAAGGAGCTGGGCAACCAGGGCCTGAAGGCGACCGACGTGCCGGTGGTGGCGTTCTCCGTGGGTGAGGAGGAACTGCGCGGTGTGGATACCAAGCCGCTGGTGGGGCATCTGGCCGCATGGAACTACTTCATGTCGGTGAAGAGCCCGGCCAATGACGCGTTCAAGGCGAAGTGGGCGGCCTACGCGAAGGCGAAGAAGCTGCCGGGTGCCGACAAGCCTTTGACCAACGACCCGATGGAGGCCACGTATATCGGCATCTACATGTGGAAGCAGGCGGTGGAGAAGGCGAAAACCTTCGATGTGGACAAGGTGATCGGTGCGGTGGGCGGGCAGACGTTTGTGGCGCCCTCGGGCTTCACGGTGAAGATGGATGAGAAGAACCATCACCTGCACAAGCCGGTGCTGATCGGCGAGGTGAAGGCCGACGGGCAGTTCAACGTGGTGTGGAAGACCAAGGGCCCGATCAAGGCGCAGCCCTGGAGCCCCTTCATCGCCGGCAACGACAAGAAGAAGGACGAGCCGGACGGCAAGACCCAGCTTTGATCTTTCGGCGGCGGGCGCCAAGTGTGTCCGCTGCCCTGTTTTTGAGTCGGTTATTCCACCACGCCGCGATTTGCTTTTTATCTGAATGTTTTATTTTCAATATGGAGAAATCATGAAAGCCTTGTTTAAACACACAATAATCGCCACTTCACTGGCTGCAGCAAGCATGAGCGCCCATGCCGATGGTTTTAATTTTTATGCCCTCATTGACGGTGGCATGGCGTCCAACAATATCCGCGGTGCGGGCGGCACCAGCAGAACGGAATTCGTAACCGGCGGCTACGCTCCCAATTTTGTGGGGATGACGGGCGAAAAATCCTTGGGCAACGGCCTGAAGGGAGGGTTCCAGATCGAACAGGGATTCCTGCTCACCAACAATCCGACTGCCACCAACAACAGCCGTTTCTTTTTTGGCCCGGATTCGATAGCCAACAGGCAGGCCAACGTGTACGCCTCTGGCAGCTTCGGCACGGTGCGCGCGGGCACACAGCCTAACATCGCATTCAAGAGCGTCCTGCTGGGCGATGCCAGAAACGGTTCCAACTACGGCAGTTCATTGGCCGCGGTTGTCATTGATGGTGGTCTGGGAACCGTTGACACCAGCGCGATCTCCTACACCTCGCCGCTCATGTCAGGTTTCACGCTGGCTGGTTCGCTGGTTTCTTCGCAGCGGGCGACACCGACGTCCAATGTCACCTCCGGCGCACGTTTGTCGGCGAATTACAGCAAAGACGCGTTTTCGGCGACTGTCGCGACATTTACCAACAATACCAAGTCGGTGCCTTCGACGCCGAACGCAAACGGCTGGGTCACAGGGGCCAATTACAAATTCGGCGCATTTACGCTGAAAGGCTCCTATATCACGGAGAAAAATCCCGGGAACAGGCCCGCAGGCGCTGCTGCTGCATTGAACAGTCTTAAAACATTCGGGATTGGCGGCAACTATGATCTTTCGAGCGAAACCACCCTTGATTTTGGCGTGTTCAGGACGGCGGATTCAAAGGCCAAATACAAGATGAACACGACCGGTGTTGGCATTCAGCACAAGTTCATCAAGGACCTGACGCTGTATGCCCAATACGCCTATGTGAAAAACAACGACGCTGCGACGGTTGCCTACAATTTTGCCGGACCCACGATTCAACCTGGTTCGATTTCACGCGGACAATCGGCCAGCACGCTCAATATCGGCGCCCTTTACGCGTTCTTCTAATCGGGATATGCCCGGTACGCCGGGCTGTAACACAGGAAGGGGGGCATCCGAAAGGGCGCCCCTTTTTCATTCGGGAATGGATTTACGGTTTGGGTGGCAGCTGCGGGCCCGGACTGACGTGTGCCGCAACCACCCGCCATCCTTCAGGGAGGCGTACCCAGGTCTGGCTCTGGCGACCGGTTGAGTCGCCGCGGACATATTCGGTATTCGCTGTTGCGAAATTCCGCCCGTAGGTGGTGATGACAGTATTTTTGAGTTCCCTGGCAAGACCCGCAGGCGACCTCGCCGCGCGAAAGGCCGCGATCTGTGCATATCCGTAGAGATTTTCGCCTGCCCCGTAGCGCAGGGTGTGTGGGCTGTCCCAGAAAGCATTGTCCAGCACTGCAACGTCGTTGCTGACCAATGCCCGCTCATAACTCTCGAACAGTTCCGTAACCTCTGCGTGAATCTCGGGCAAATTGATTTCCATCACGGCATGTCCTTTGCAACCGGGGATCGGGTGACCCCTTCCTTTTCCAGCCAGGCCGCCACCTGCAGGGCGAGCGACTCGTTCCATGGGGCGGCAATGATCTGTACTCCGATGGGGAGCGCGCTATTTGAATCCCCCTGCTGGTGGGCGCCCCATACGGGAACCGCGACAACAGGCAGCCCGATGAAGGAGATCGGCTGGGTCAGCAGGCCGATATTGGGGCGCATGGGCACGACTTTGCCGTCAACCACTCCGGTGTCTGTGCCCAACTGCGGGGCGGCGAACGGTGTGGCGGGGGCGAGGATAATGTCGATATCGCTGAAAATTTCCAGCATGCGCGCCAGGTACCACGAGCGAAATCGCTGGGCCTGAAGAATCCAGGCAGCCGGAGTGAGCGCACCGGCCAGCAACCGGTCCCGTGTCAGCGGCTCGAAATCGTCAGGACGCGACTTCAGGTTTTCGAAATGCAGGTTGGCGGCTTCGGTTGCCGTGATGATGTATGCGCTCGCGCGTGCCCGAGCAGCCTCCGGAATGGTGACGGATTTTTTCGTTCCCAGCGCACCGGCAATGATGTCGCGGGCGTTGAGTGCGGCCGGGTGTGCGTTCTGTTCGAAATATCCATCGGCCACTGCAATGCGAAGGTTGCCAATGCCGTTGTTGATGGCGGGTGTGGCGGGTTCGGGATCCCTTCGGGAACAGGCGGGGTCACCAGCTGCCGGTCCCTGCAAAGCGTCGTAGCACGCTGTGAGGTCGGCGGCGGTGCGTGCGAACGGTCCCAGGTGATCAAGGCTTGCCGAAAACAGGAAGGCGCCACTGCGCGACAGGCGGCCGTAAGTGGGTTTCAGACCGTATAGACCACAAAAAGAGGACGGCACGCGGATCGAGCCGTTGGTATCTGAGCCCAACGAGAGCGGGACACACCCGGCGGCCACCGCAGCCGCCGCTCCGCCGGAAGAACCTCCCGCACTTCGGGTCAGATCGTGCGGATTGCGGGTCGCGCCGTAGTGCGTGTTTTCCGTCGTAAAACCATAGGCATATTCGTCCATGTTGGTGGCGCCAACCAGAATGGCACCGGCCTCCCGCATGCGGCGCACCAGCACGGCATCGGCTGTCGCGGGAGGGTTCTCCCTGTTGATGATGGAACCCGCCAGTGTTACCTCTCCGTCAATGTCGAACAGATTCTTGACCGCGTATGGGACGCCTGCCAGCGGCGGAAGCGGGCGGTGACTCGCGCGCATCGCATCGATTGCACGGGCTTCGGCGAGCGCGCGCTCCTCTGTGACAAGGGTGAACGCGTTGATGAGCGGATTGCGGCTTGAGATCCGGTCAAGCGCGGCGCGCGTGACGTTCAATGCGGAGACGCTGCCTTCGCGTATGCTGGCCGCGACAGCCAGAGCCGTTTCGTCAGGTCCGGTCATGCGAGAAGACCGGCGCGGGTTCTGTTTGCGCTGGAAGCGTCTGCGACATCACCGCCTGTGCCATGCGCGCAACGATTTCCAGGTTCTGTATCGTTCCCGGGCGATGCGCGGGGTTGAGCGGCAGGCCTATCGCGGCTGCTTGGGCGTCGACAAGCGCGGCAATGATCGGGTCAGGTGAATGCATCTGGATGTCCTGCAGAGATTTCGGAATTTTTCGGCATTTCAGTTCAATTTACACCAAGCGTCGATTGGCGCGCGCCTAGCAGGGTGATTCGGCCTTCAGATTCGCGCGCCATCCGCCAAATGAGGAAATATCCCTGGCATTGTCGATGGCATGCGCTTCGCAGAGAAATCCTTTGACCCTGCTGCCGTCCTCCAGTTCCAGGGTTCCGATGCACAGGGGCGGGGGTATGGCGGCGACGAAGGATCCGAAACCGCCTTCGTCCATTTCCCAAACCTCGAGTTCGACGGCTGAACCCGCATCATCCGGTGCGCGTAGCAACCCGGGCTTGGGGGGCACACTGTCAGGCAGTGCAAACAGACGGTAACGGGGAGCTGTTCTGGCAGCGCGCACGAGGCGTGCACCGCGTTCGGTGAGTTGATGGTTGAGCGGTTCTCCGGACAGGTGCGCGCCGACAACGGCAATCTCGATCCGCGCCGGGACCAATTGGATTGGGCCAACCGCCGCTCCGACGGCCGTTTTCCCGTAACCGGGCATCGACGGTGTTGCCCCGACCGGGAGGCCGGTCGAGGCATGAAAATCCGCACCGATCCGGCACAACCAGTGATCGGACCCGGCCGGGCCGATCAGACTGATGCCAAATGGAAGTCCGTCCGCGCGCTTCGCGGCAGGGACTGCAATGGCCGCCAGATCAAGCAGGTTGGCGAAATTCGTGTAGAGGCCGAGATTGGAATTGAGCTTCAGCGGTTCGCGCTGTTCCGATTCGGACGAGTAGATGGTTCCGGCGGTGGGAATGCACAAGGCGTCAATGTCCCGCCACAGGGGTGCAATTTTGGATTTGAGAGCCGCGAGACGGTATTGCGCCTGAAAGGTGTCCGCGGCAGAATAATGTTCTGCACCACCTATGATGTTTCGGGTCACCGGCAGCAGATCCTGCGGGTGGTCGTGAAAAAACTCACGGATGGCCGCATACCGTTCGGCCACCCATGGCCCGTCGTAGAGCAGGCGGCCTGCATCGAGGAAAGGCGAGAAATCGATCACGGCAATCCGGGCGCCCTGGCGCTCCAGACACTCAACGGCGGCTTTGAACAAGGCCGGATACTCGGGATCGCCGAACCACTGCAATTGTTCTTCCTGCGGTATACCGACCACCGTTTGTCGCGCGCGCGATGCGTGCTCTGGCAGGTGGCGGGAGTACGGGTCCTTGTCATCGAATCCCTCGATGATTTTGAGCACCGTTTCGGCATCGGAGCAGGAACCTGCAAAGATCGAGACGCAGTCAAGACTGCGGCAGGCAGGAATCACCCCCGTGGTGCTGACACGGCCGCAGCTCGGCTTGAGTCCGACGATATTGTTGAAAGCGGCGGGAATGCGGCCGGAGCCAGCCGTGTCGGTGCCCAGCGCAAAACTCACCTGTCCCAATGCGACGGCCACTGCGGAGCCGCTGGATGATCCACCCGACACGTAGGCGGAGTGCAGCGCATTGCGCACCGCGCCGTAGGGTGAGCGGCTGCCCACCAGGCCCGTGGCGAATTGGTCGAGATTGGTCTTGCCAATGCATATCGCACCGGCCGCAAGCAGGCGTTTGACGGCAGTTGCGCTATCGCCGGGGGAGTAGGCATAGGATTGGCAGGCCGCCGTGGTTTCCAGCCCGGCCACGTCAATGTTGTCCTTGACAGCAAAGGGTATGCCAAACAGGGGAAGCTCTCGCGCCCGCGGGTCGTCTGCAAGCGCGCGCGCGAAGTCCATGGCCAATGCCTCCGGCGTCAATGAGATCCATACAGGGTTGTCACCCGCGGCGTGAATCCTCTGGTAGACCGCCACCACGACATCAACCGGCGACGCACCGCGACGGTAGGCCGTCAGCAGGGATTCGATATCTAAATCGGGAATGTTCTTTGGCATGGCAAATTTGCCCGTTGTGCGGGTGCTTGAATACAAGTTGGCACACAAGATGCATGCAAAGTGTGTGCCACGGCGGCCGGGACTGCGAACTGCTGGCGCTTGCGGGGATTGAGGGCCAGCGAACCGATGCGATGCATTGAACGCGCACCGGCGGTGTGCCGGGGGCACCTGCATGGTGCGTTGGTGACACGGGACGGGTCGAACAATTCAAAAAATCTGAGAGGTCGGAATATGAAAGCGGCGGGGAAACCAAAGGAAAAAAAACCGGCACCGCGCCTGGCCGAATCGGCGTATTCAAAAATCAAGGCGGAACTGTTTGATTTCACCATGATGCCGGGCGAACGCGTCAGCGAGAACGACATCGCGCAGCGGCTTGGCATGTCACGCACGCCGGTGCGTGAAGCTTTGTATCGGCTAGGGCAGGAGGGATATATCCAGGTCACGTCGAAAAGCGGCTGGACGGTGCGAACCTTTGACTTTGCCTATTTCGACAATCTTTACGATTTGCGAGTCGTCATAGAAACCGCCGCAGTGAGGCGGCTTTGCGAACGCGTACCCATGCCCGACCTGGCCGAATTGCGCGCGGCCTGGCTCGTGTCGCCCGAGGCGCGACTGACGGATGGCGCGCAGGTGTCGCTCCTGGATGAGGAGTTCCACGGGAACCTGGCGCGCGAATGCGGAAACGCGGAGCTGGCACGGGTTCACGCTGACATTACGGAAAGAATTCGTGTCATCCGCAGGCTGGATTTCATGTATCCGGAACGGATCCGCAGCACGTATGCGGAGCATGCCCAGATATTGCGCGGCATCCTTCGCAGGAAAAGCGATCAGGCGACACTGCTACTGAAAGCGCACATCGAAGAGAGCAAGGTCGAAGTGCGCAAGATCAGCCTGCACAAATTGTTTGAGGCCAAATCCGCCGGTAGGGCCTAGGGATTCGCGCGGCGACGGTTACGGCGAAAATCCGGATTGCGCCGGACACCATTGGGGGGGGCTTGCGTCACCGCCTGCGCTGATAGTCCTCAAAGAACTCCGTCATCATGAAATCCTCCAGTCCGGTGTTGTCGCGTTGCCGGGCCGAGAGGGTGATGCTGCGCCCGAGGCGTGATGAGTCCCAGCGGAATTCCTCCTGCTCATATTCGCGGATGATAGCGATCATTTTTCGCACAACGGCGACGCGGATATCGCTGGCGTTGCCCTTGCGCACTTCGATCAGCTGATTGGTATTGCGTTTGATGTTCCGGTTCCATCCGTAAAAGGTGAAATCGGCATAGTCGTAATAGACATGCTCGACCTGGAAGATGCCGCCGCCGCCGCGGGGTTCCTGTCCGAATGTCGGGGCGCGCTGGCTGCCGAGGTTTTCCGAGACGATGCGGTCGCGGCGCCGGTTTTCGTCCTCCGTCACCTGCGCGCGGAGTGGTGCGGGATCGCCCCGAGACTGGCGGCGCGCTTCAATCAGTGCGGCCATGTCACCCGCTGGATTCGGAGTCGCGCTTCGGACCGGAGGCGCAGGGGGTGTTGAGGGAGCGCTTGGCAACGGCGGCGGATTTGCCGGTCCGGGCGTATTGAGGGCGATGACCGGCGCGCGTTCAATTGGGGGGCGGCGTGCGACCGCAGACGGCGGAGGCGCCCGGCGTGCCGGTGCCGGTCTGGCCGATGGCGCGGAGACGGGCGGCGGGGACGATGGAATCGCGATGGGGGCGAGGCGCACCTGGAGCCGGGGGGCCGCCTTCTCGGTTCCTTCGCCGGGAGCGAGAAATACCGGCGGCTTCATCCATGGCGACAATACTGCCGCATGAATGATGATGGAGAGGGCGAAAGCGACGCGGATGATGGGTATCCGGTACACATCACGCTCTCTGGCGGGGGATTCGTAGGACGGGTTCATGGTTCGTTGTACGGATGGGTGCTGCAATACATGGGGCGAAGTCTACGTCGAATTCAGGGACAATCCGGCAGCATTCCCTGTAATTTACCTTTACTCCAAAGCCGTGCAATAGTGGTTGCAGCGACTGACCCCATCCGGCATGCAAAGTTCCCTATGCGCGATGCAAAAACGATATTAAGAGCCCTGTACGACGCTGCTGTCAGGCGAGCACTGCCGTCGGAACTGATGGCCCGGTATCTGCCCTTGCCGCCTGCCGGTCAAACCGTGGTGGTTGGCGCAGGAAAGGCTGGTGGCGCCATGGCGCAGGCTCTTGAGGCGCTGTGG
>CAIUKQ010000089.1 GCA_903899705.1 uncultured beta proteobacterium | reverse complement strand
TCCCAGGAAACATTGATTACCGGGCGCTTGCCCCTGCCCCAACCCTGATCCGAGGGATTTAGGGTGCACCCACGATCACGCACGCAGGCATCCCATTCATCAAACGTCACTTCGAACTTTCCGGCAGCAAAGGGGCTGGCAATTCTCACCGGATGTTGCGGCCCTTCATCGTCATAGCGGCCCGATTCCGATGACGAGGAACCCATGGTGAAGCTGCCCGCCGGGATCACCACCATCTCCGGACAATCAGCGCAATCACGAAACACCGTGCCGCGTGTCATGGACGCAAGCGCCCCCGGCACCGCCTGTGGCTGTGTCGCCGCTACGTTGGGCACCACCGAGGCCACTTGCGTGGACTGCAGCGCCTTCAGGCGCGTTTGCGCGAGGGCGGCGAACAATCCCCTGGGATATTGGCCAAGGTAGGCTCTAAATTCGTCCGGGTCGCGGCTGTCCTTGACCGAATCCCAGAATGCGCGGTCATTGGCCGAGGGATCGGAGGGAATCGCAATGGGCGGTTGCGCGGGGATGTTGGCGGTTTGCACGCCGGCCACGGGCGGCGAGAAATAAAAATCGCCAATTGCCTGGTCGTAGAGCGCCGGCACCTGCTGGTGATTGAATTTCTTGGCAATGGACACGACCTGATCGCGCACGTTGCGCAATACCCGGTCCACGCTCACACCGGGCCTCTTCATTTCCTGCAGCAATATGCGCGTGAACAGACCATTGGGATCGCGATCATCGCTGCCCAGTCGATCCAGCGCCGTCTGGCCAGAACCCGCCGAGTACAACACCATCTGCCCGGTGGCGGGGGTGGTGGGCGCCAAGCCCCGCGATGCCCCCAGACTTCGCGTCGGCCCCGGCGGAAACGGGTTGTCGCGGCAGGCATCGACGATGGCCAGCGAAAACCGCACCTTCTGCTCGGTCATGTCGTCCAGCACCCGCTGCAGCGGCAAGCCATCGTCGCGCACCTGTTCGGAATTTTCGGCGTTCATATCCACCGGCAAGAGGTAGTTGGTTGCCCCGAGTTGCACGCCATGGCCAGCATAGTAAAAAACCGCCTCTCCGCCGCCCACAAGCTTCGCCTTGAAATTACGCACCGCGGCGAGCAGACCGCGCTGGTTCACATCCAGCTGCAGCGTGACATCGAAGCCCGCCTGCTTCAACGCTTCGGCCATGGCGCGTGCGTCGGCACGGGCATTCTCGAGCCTGGTCAATCGCGTGTAGTTGTCGTTGCCGATGACGAGGGCAAGGCGTTGCGCGGCGGTTGGGCGAGATTGTGACCAGCCTGCTGAGGAGACGATAAGAAGCACTGCAGCCAACAAACAAGAAGCAATTCGAATCATCTGTCTCTCCGGAAAACCCTTAGTGATGATTCTGGCATCGCGATGGCATGAAAACAACAAGCAATTCGGTAGCGCGAGTCATTCCGGGTACATCCCCTGTTCCATGGCTACTTATCAGGCGGGTCATCCAGTTCGTGCAAATCCGCCAGGTCTTTCGGGCGACCTGCGGCACTTTTGTTGGCGCGAAAATCGCGCAATCCGATAAATGGCAAATTAACGCCATCGGATGCGACTTCGACGCGATTGGGGTAACACTCATCGAAACTCACGCCGTCAATGGCTGCGATCAAATCAATTCTCGCGGGTGGATATCCAAGTTGCACCACCGCATCCGGACGAAGAAAATCCGCTTCGGTCAAACCAAGGGAGCCGAAGCCGAAGGCGTCGAGGACCTGAATCAACTTCTTTGCGTTTTCCGGGCTTCGGCGCAGCCAAATGTCCAAATCGCCGGTGTACCGCGGGTGTCCATGCGCGGCAAGCGCATAGCCACCGATGACCAAATACTCAACGCCCGTGGAGTTGAGTAACCCGGCAAATTCTTTGAAGTCTTTGTTCAGCACTTGGGTGCGAGGCCAGGTATTGCTGTCGAAGCTCCTCCACGGCGGCAATGCGCTCCTGTGGCGAGCGGCTCAGCCAATAGGCGAGGTCGGTGGCGGGCGCTTTCAGTGTCGTGATTTTGACCACTTTTTCCATCCGCGAATCATAGCGCATGCTATCGACGATCACTCACTGAATCACCCCTCCCCCAAGACACACCTCGCCCTCGTAGAGCACCGCCGACTGCCCCGGTGTCACGGCCCATTGCGTTTCATCGAATGCAAGGCGAATCGACTTGGTATCGATGGATTCCAGATGGCAGGGCGCATCGGCCTGCCGGTAACGCGTTTTGGCGGATAGCCCCAGGGCTGCATTCGGCGCACTGCCACTCACCCAGGACAGGTCCGCGGCGGCCAGTTGATGGCGCAAGAGCAGCGGATGCTCATGTCCCTGGACAACCGTTAACGTATTGTTTTTAATGTCTTTTTCAGCCGCATACCAGGCCTCCTCGGAAGCACCCTTGATGCCGCCCACGCCAATGCCCTTGCGCTGCCCGATGGTGTAGAAGGCGAGGCCGATGTGCTCGCCCACCACCCTGCCTTCGGGTGTTTTCATCGGCCCGGGTTTCTTCGGCAGGTAGCGGTTGAGGAACTCACGGAACGGACGCTCACCGATGAAGCAGATGCCGGTGGAGTCTTTCTTCGCATGCACGCCAAGCCCCGCTTCCGCGGCGATGCGGCGCACTTCGGTTTTCTTCAAGGCCGCAAGCGGAAACAGCACGCGCGACAGCTGCGCCTGATTGAGCCGGTGCAGAAAATAACTTTGATCCTTGCTGCGATCCGCGGCACGAAGGAGTTCGAACGCACCGTCGCCCTCACGCACGCCCGCATAGTGCCCTGTCGCGATGCGCTTCGCGCCGAGCGCCATGGCATGCTTGAGAAAGGCACGGAACTTGATCTCGGCATTGCACAGGATGTCCGGGTTGGGCGTGCGGCCCGCGGCGTATTCGGCGAGAAAACTCTGAAATACACGTTCCTTGTATTCGGCGGCGAAGTTGACCACCTCGAGTTCAATGCCGATGACATCGGCCACGGCAGCGCCGTCGACCAGATCCTCCCTTGTGGAACAGTACTCGTCGTCGTCGTCGTCTTCCCAGTTCTTCATGAAAAGGCCAACGACCTCGTAGCCCGCGCGTTTCAAAAGCAGCGCCGCCACCGCAGAATCCACGCCCCCTGAAAGCCCGACGACGATGCGCTCTGCCATCACGGGCCTTAGACGACGTGCTCAACCATGTCGAGCGGGTAGCGCCGCCCCGCAACATAATCTTCGACGCAGCGTGTCACCAGCGGGCTCCTCAGGCGATCGCCCTGCGCGCGCAATTCGTCGGCGCTCATCCACACGGCGCGCAGTATGCCCTTGTCGAGCGTGCGCCCCTCATCGAAGCCTTCGATGTCACCACAGTAGGCAAAGCGCAGATAGGTGATGTCCGCGGCCTGATGCTTCCAGCCGTAGATGCCCACCAGATGCCGCGGCACGAAGCGGCAGGCCGATTCCTCCAGTGCCTCGCGTATGCTCGCCTCAACAAGGGTCTCTCCGGGCTCCCAATGGCCCGCCGGCTGATTGAACACCGGCACGCCCTCATCCTCTTCCTCGATGAAGAGAAACCGGCCCTCGCGCTCGATCACCGCGGCGACGGTGACATGCGGCGTCCAGATCATGGATTGCCTTTCTTCACCATGTCGGCCATGCGAGCCACGCCTTTGGCAATCGCATCCTTCGATGCCGCATAGGAGAATCGGATGTGCTGACCCTCGCCGGGCACGCGCGAGCCGAAATGGATGTCGGCGAGAACCGCGACACCATGATCGAGAAGCAGGCGCTTGCGAAATTCCTCGGAGTCGGCCGCGCCGATCATCTTGCAGGCCTCGGTGACATTGGGCCAGGCATAGAAGGCGCCGCCCGGGGTGCGGCAGCTCACACCGGGCACCTCATTCAGCAGGCCCACGATCAGGTCGCGCCGCTCAAGAAACGAGGCGCGCATCATCTCGGCCTCGTCCTGCGGGCCTTCGATGGCCTGCACCGCGGCCCACTGGCTGATGTGCGATGCGCAGGATTCGGTGTTGGTGATCCAGCGCACGAAATGCGGCGCGAGCAGCGGGTTGGAGGCGAATCCGATGCGCCAGCCGGTCATGGCCCAGGTCTTGGAGGCACCATCGGAAATGATGGTGCGCTCGTACATATCCGGCAGCGAGGCAATCGATGAAAACTTCTCCGCATAACAAAGCCGCGAATAGATCTCATCGGCGTAAACCCACACCTGCGGGTGGCGCCGCAATACGGCCGCGATCGCCTCCAGATCCTTGCGGGAGAGTATCCCGCCGGTGGGATTCTGCGGCGAATTCAGAATCAGCAGTTTCGTTTTCGGCGTGATCAGCTTCTCAAGTTCGGCCGGATCGAAGGCGAAATCGCGGGCCTCGCGCAGGTGCAGGGGCACCGGCACCGCGCCGTTGGCAAGAATCTGCGATTCGTAAATGGGGAAGCCCGGATTGGGGTAGATCACCTCGTCGCCGGCGCCGTAATCGGTCACCGACAGGATGGTATAGGCGATGAACGGTTTGGCGCCCGCCGCCACCACCGTGTCTTCTGGCCGGATCGTGAGGCCGCGCATGCCGCCCATGTAGCGCGCGGCGGCGGCGCGAAGCTCGTCGATGCCGGCCGACGCGGTATAGCCGTGCCGCCCTTCGCGAACGGCCTTGATGGCGGCATCCTGGATGTGCACGGGGGTATGAAAGTCCGGCTGTCCGATGCAAAAGGAAATGATGTCCTTTCCCTGCCGGGCAAGCGCATTGACTTCGGCCAGGACCACAAAGGCATTCTCGGTGCCGAGATCCGAGGTACGGCGGCTGATGGCGGGCATGGGTGACTTTTGAAAACAGATGAGGAATTTTACCCGCTCGCACCATCTTTTAACGCCTTCCATGTGCCCCCGTTGCTATGATGGCCGCCAGGGAGAAGACCATGCTCGTCAACTGCGCCGCCTATCAGAACGGACGAAAACTCGCCGACATCAAACCGGACGAGATCAGCGAGTACGTTCTGCGCCCGGACTGTTTTGTCTGGGTGGCCCTGGCCGATCCCGGTCCGGGCGAACTGGCCATGATGCAGCATGAATTCGACCTGCACCCCCTTGCCGTCGAGGACGCCCAGCACGGCCACCAGCGGCCCAAGATCGAGGAGTATGAAGACTCCCTGTTCGTGGTCATCCATACCGTAGAGATTGACGGCGAGGACCTGCACATTGGCGAAGTCGCCATCTTCATCGGCAACAACTATGTTCTGAGCGTGCGCCGCATCGCGAAGCGCGGTTTTGCCGACGTGCGCGCGCGCTGCGAACGCGAGCCGCACCTCCTGAAGCAGGGGGCGAGTTTCGTGCTCTACGCCCTGATGGATTCCATCGTCGACCGGTATTTTCCAGTCCTCGACCTGCTCGAAGACGAACTGGAGAAGATCGAGAAGCGCATGTTCGCCAATGCCTCCGGCCGCGCCAACGTCGAAGAACTCTACGACCTGAAGCAGAAACTGATGATGCTCAAGCACGCGGTCGCACCGCTGCTCGAGGGCGTGAGCAAACTGCACGGCGGGCGCGTGCCCGCGATATGCGCCAACACCCAGGAATACTATCGCGACGTCAATGACCACCTGGCGAGGATCAACCAGTCCATCGATGCGCTTCGCGAAATGGTCACCACGGCGATGTCGGTGAACCTTTCCCTGCTGACGATCAGCGAAAACGAAGTCACCAAACGCCTCGCGGGCTATGGCGCGCTGGTGGCGGTGCCCACCATGATTGCCGGCATCTACGGCATGAACTTTCACAACATGCCCGAACTCGACTGGGCCTTTGGTTATCCGCTGGCACTGGCCATGATGTTCGGCTTCGACGGCTACCTGTTCTACCGCTTCCGCAAGGCGAAGTGGCTGTAATCGCGCCCGGGCAGATGTCCATGCAATGCGGGTGGTGAAAGGTCGGCGAGTCATTGTTTCCGCAGACCCGCGAAACGGCCGCATCGCCGGATTTCATTTTTCTGCGTTCCTTCTGTGACCACACGCGGCGCGAGACGGCACCGGGTTTCCGGCTTAAGATGCGCACGCCAAACCTGGAGGAGGGATACCGTGCAAACCCATTCAAAGAAGCTCGTACATGCCGCGCTTGCGGTGATGACACTCTCACTCGCCGGCCACGGCATGGCTCAGTCAACCTTTCCGCAGCGGCCGATGCGCCTGGTTACCGCCCTGCCGCCGGGCAACGACGCCTATGTCCGCATCCTCGCAACGCGCTACTCGGAACAAATGGGCCAGCCGGTGGTGGTGGACAACCGCACCGGCGGCAGCTTTGTGCCACCGGTTCAGGCCGTGGCCAGCGCCGCGCCCGACGGCCACACCCTGCTTCTGTATTCGCCGGTCATGCAGATCGCCAAACGCCTGCAGCCCAGCCTTCCCTTTGACCCGGTCGCCGAATTCATCCCCGTGGCCAAGGTCTACGAAGGCAGCGGTGGCGTGCTGCTGGTGCGCCCCGATTCGCCGTTCAAATCTGCGCAGGACATTGTCAACGCGGCAAAGGCGGCCCCGGGCAAGCTCAGCTTTGGCGGGCAGATCGGCGGATTCGGGCACCTCAATACCTCCTCGTTCCTCGCAATCGCCGGCGTGCAGGCGTTTCACGTGCCCTACAAGGCCCCGGGCGACGAAATGCCGCCCCTGCTGCGAGGAGACCTCGACTTCTCCATCGTCGCAACCACCCTCGCCATGCCCCAGGTGGCCGCGGGCAAGTTCCGCGTCCTGGGTGTCACCAGCGGCAAACGCATGCGTGTGTTGCCCGACGCACCCACCCTCGTGGAACTTTTCATGAACGACCTCCTCGCCCAAGAGAACTGGAGCGGCGTCGCGGTGCCCGTGAAGACCCCGACGGAGATCGTCGCCAGGCTGCATGCCGAAACACTCAAGGCCCTCACCGACCCCGCCATGCGCAAAGTCATTCAGGCAGGTGGCAACGACCCAGCCGTCAACGAAAGCCCCGAACAGTACGCCGCGTTTGTGCGGCGTGAGTATGAGAAGTGGGGTGAGATCGTGAGGATCTCGGGGGCGAAGGCGGATTAGCTATCCTGGAATCTCGGGTTCGACAAGGTTTGCGAGTTGAACGAGGGATTCCTGCCAGCAGAGGTAGCACATTTCGGTAGGGATCATTTCAGGTATTCCTTCCTGTACCACGCTGATCTCGGTGCCGCATAACACCGGCTTCAACGTCACCGTGGTGACCATCTCTCCGGGCATATTCGGATCGTCGAACTTGTCCGAATAGCGAACCTTTTCGTTGGGGACGAGTTCCAGATACTCTCCCCCAAACGCGTGACCGTGCCCTGTCGAGAAATTTTTGAACGACATCCTGAACCCACCGCCCACCTTGGCATCCATGTGATGAACCGTGCAGGTGAACCCGTAGGGCGGAAGCCACTTCGCCATTGCATCGGCATCGAGAAACGCGCGATAGATGCGCTCGGGCTTTGTCTTCAACACACGATGAAGTCGGACGGTGCCTGTAGACATGATCAGATGAACCCTCTAAATTATTAAAATAATCAATTAGTTAATTTCAGTCGTCACACTCAGGCTTCGACAGATTGCCGCGAATACTACAAACGCTCCCGCCAATAGTCGGGCTCACGATGCTGGTGAGCAACTGCGTAGACTTGTGGACCACTTGAATCTTCCCGGTAGACCAGCGAGTAGGGAAACCGCTTGAAAGTGAATACGCGCAGGCCACCATCGGCCGGCGAACCAAGGTGTTGATTGGCGACTAGCAAGGCGAGTACACGTTCAAACTCGGTAACAAATGCAGATCCGATGAATTTGTTCGCGTGCACTGCGTAGTAAACGGCAGCGTCGCCAAGCTCCACCTCGGCCTCAGGGTGAAGCCAATAGCTCACGCGATTCGTGCGCGGACGCGACCTACTGCTTCCTGGCCGGCCACCAAGGCAACCTTACCGGACTTAACTTCAGCTTCGCGTCGCATGGCGAGCGCAACCCATGCATCTCGCACACGAGATTCAGGCTCAAAGCTTTCGATCAGGCGTTCAAGTAGTTGGGCCCGCTCCTCGGGCGGCAAGCCCAAAATTTCAGCCTCAAGCTCAGAAACGGAAATCGACATATTGCCTCCGCGTGGACACTTCGACCATAAGGATGCCACAGTGCCGGACTCGCGGCGTACTCCGATTGGCGACGATGTTTCGACAACACATAACGGGCTATTGTTCGCGAAAATCTGATGCCAGCGATTCATCGGCACCGGCTGAAACAGCTAGACGAATTTGCCGGCCAGTCAGCCGCTCCTACCGAAACGCGTTGTCGAAGAAGAGTGGAAGCTCACGCTTCAACTGATCCAGATACGCCTGACGGTTGAAGCCCGGCGGGTTGGCTCCGATGTCGCCATCTTCCGAGGGAATAGGCATGCCGGGTGTGTCCATGAACGCAAAGTGCCAGGCGTTGGCAACCCGATGCATTTCTGCCCCCGGCATATTGCGGGCGATCCATTCCGCATGAAAACGCGGAACCAGGAAGCGGTCCTGTTCCGCTTCGTAGATCGCCGTGGGGATCCGGATCCCGGAGAGCGACTGCGCGCTGAAAATCACGCCGACCGGGGCCATTGCCACAACGGCGCGCACCCGAGTGTCGATCAGCGATGGAATCACTGGCACCACGGAGCTTGCAGCCGACTGTGACACCTGACCCATGCTGCAGAAAATAGGATCCTCGGCGCGATGGCCGTCGCAATGCGAAGTCATAAGCGGCAGATCGGGCTGGCCGCCGGCCAGCGCCAACACCGTATAGCCGCCTGCTGAATGCCCCGCGGCACCGACCCGGGGGCCCTTGGCATCCCTGGCAATCCGCCCGCTCCATTCAGCGTCACCCAGCAACGCGTCGATCACGCGGGAAACCTGTTGCGGCCGCACCGTGAAATACCTCCCGGCGCTTTGCTGCAACAGAGAGCGATCCTGCCAATTGTCGCCCGGGTGGCGCAAGGCAGCCACAAGATACCCGCTCTGCGCCAGCGCCTCGGCCAGACTGCTGTGAACCAATTCAGTCCCGCCCGTTCCATGGCTCAACACAATCAACCCTTTGACAGCAGCCTCCGGCGGCCCCTGAATCGCAACCCGGACAGTAAATGGCCCCATCGCGATCGAGCGTGCGGGCGCCTGAGTCGGGTAGTACAACGCCACCGTTATCGGTGCCGCATCCGACGCCGAGCCCGGAATGGTGATCTGGCGCCAACCCGCATTGCTGGCCATGGCATGTGCAGATATCAGCAGGCCCGAAAGAACCAGGGCGATCTGGCGTATGGATAGCCGCATTGTCAATTTCCTGAGAGTTCTTGGGCTCTCAATGTGACATGAATCTTGCGGTGCAAACCGAAGGTGACCGCCGCTTCGACGTCATGCACCATGTAACGGATATTCACGATTGAAGTTGCCATCGCTTCCTCCATTAAAACTCAAGCTCGATTGCGCTTTTCATAGCGCAATGCGCTGTGTCAAGGCCGCCATCCAGATACCTCGACATGAAAGATGCGAAACAATTTTTCCCATTGGCGAAGCGCCGGCATTACAAAAAAAAGTATAGAAAATCTCATTTTTAAGCGCTTATAAGCACCCTCGCCAACGCACAGTCATATCCGTCGTTGCCATATGAATGGATTGCGGCGTCCGTGAAACACGGACAGGACAACCATGGAATCCCCGCGAACCCTGAAGTACGCGGAAAATGGAAATCTCCTTGCGACCGCCCGTCGAACATCGCCGAATACGATTGGATAATGCTCTGGATTTGCCGCGGCTTTTGAAACTGCCTGGTCAATTTCGACTATAAATTCTTCGCCAAGCCCTGAACGTTGCTCGTCGTATCGATCAGCGGCATCGTCGAATTCCCGCCTTGCCGCCGGTCGAAAAACTACCCGGAGGTTCATCGCCCCAGACGAGCGCGCGCTGAAGCCTTAATCTCGTCCCACGGCACAACATCGTCGGGAGCCGCATCGTCCTCGGCAACGCGTCGATCCAACTCTGCGCGTTGCTGCTCAGTAAGAGGGAATCCCTTCGCATCCGCGCAAATGCTGGCCCAAATTTCCTCGACGAGCGCGAGCCTTTCATCGACATTCAGACGATCAATACCCAAAGTCTTTACAGAGACACTCATGGTTACCTCCGCGCAAGCAACAACGTTAGCACTTTTTTGCACAACTTCAGTGCCCAGAGTGAGCGATATGTTTGTCTCGAAAAAGTCGCACGTATTCATGTTTTTCGCGCTGCGGCGAACTATGCGCTAGGTCCACAAAGTAAGAAAAAACACCCCTCAGTGAATCTCAACCCCCGAAGCCTTCACCAGCCTCGCATTAATCACCACCCCGTCGTTAATCTCTTTTGAAAACTCAGCCGGTGTATTCCCAATCGGAATCATCCCCTGCGATTTCAACCGCTCTGCAATTTCGGGTTGCTTCAATCCCGCAGCCAACGCCACCTGCAACCGATTGGCAATGGCAGTCGGCAATCCACCCGGCCCCCAGATGCCGATTCCTCCGGGCGCTTTCTCGAATCCCGGCACGGCTTCCTGGATGGTGGGGACGTCGGGCATGTCTTCCCAGCGTTTGGGGAGCATGACGGCGAGGATTCTGGCCTTGCCGGATTTGACGTGGGGCAGGAAGGTGACCACGGGTTGCAGCACCAGTGGCACGGAGCCGGACAGCATGTCGGTGGTGGCTTGGGCTCCACCTTTGTAAGGGATGAAGAGCATTTTGGTGTTGTTGAGCAGGGCGATCTGTTCCATGGCGAGCATGGTTTCGCTGCCGGTGGTGCCGTAGGCGAGTTTGCCGGGATTCTTTTTGGCGAAGTCGACGAGGTCCGCCATGGATTTGGGGCCGGTGGCGACGCTGGCGGCGATGCACAGCACCGATTCCACGGCGTGGGTGATGGGCGTGAATTCCTTGATGGGGTGGTTGAGGGCTTCCTTGTCGAACAGGGTCAGGATGTGGCTGCCCACCACGTTGAGCAGCATGGTGTAACCGTCGGGTGCGGCGCGGGCCACGGTTTGCGCGCCGATCTTGCCGCCGGCACCACCCTGGTTCTCGATGATGATCTGCTGCCCGAGCAGTTCGCCCGCCTTGGGCGTGATGGCGCGCGCGAGGATATCGGTGGCTCCGCCGGGCGGATAGGCCACCACCAGTCGGATGGGTTTGGCCGGGAAGGATTGCGCAAAGACATTGACGGATGCGCCCGCCACGAGGGCCAGCGCACAAGCGATTTTGATTGATTTCAAGAAGGACTCCTCACGGGCGGCGGCGCCACCCACGAGGGCCAATCTACTGCCAAGCAGCCGGGGTGTAAAGCTTGTCAGGACACCTCGGCGGGTTCGGGAAGCTCTTCGGGTTTCAAATTTTCGAGTTTCAAATCCTCGGGCTTCAGACCCACCGCTTCTTCCATGGCCTGCTCCACGCGCTCAAGGAACACGAAGCGCAGTTTCTCGCGGGCCTCGGGCGGCACGTCCTCGAGGTCCTTCTTGTTGCGCGCGGGCAGCATCACCGTGGTGATTCCCGCTCGCAACGCAGCCAGAACCTTCTCCTTCAGGCCGCCGATCGGCATCACAAGGCCCCGCAGCGAAATCTCGCCCGTCATCGCCACTTCGCTTTTCACCGGCTTACCGGTAATCAGCGACACGATGGCGAGGAACATCGCCACACCCGCGCTCGGACCGTCCTTGGGTGTCGCGCCCGCGGGCACGTGCACATGGAGGTCAAACTTCGACAGCGACTGACCCGTCATGGATTTCGCCAGAGTCAGGGCCGCCTGCGCCGACTCCTTCATCACATCACCCAACTGGCCGGTGAGGATGAGCTTGCCGCTGCCGGGAACCTTCGAGGCCTCGATGAAGAGAATGTCTCCGCCCACCGGCGTCCACGCCAAACCCGTGGCCACACCCGGCAAACCGGTGCGCAGCGCCACTTCGTTCTCAAAGCGCGGCGCGCCAAGGATGGCATCGAGATCGCCCTCGTCGATGGCAATCAGCTCCACTGTGTCGGTCGACGCCGCATCGCGCGAGGCCACCTTCATCGCCACATGACGAAACACCGAACCGATGTGACGCTCGAGATTACGCACGCCCGCCTCTCGCGTGTGCCCGCCCACCAGCGCGCGCAAAGCCGCATCGCTGATCGAGGCATCGGTGGCCTTCAGACCATTGGCCTCCAGCTGCCTTGACACCAGGTAACGGCGCGCGATCTCAAGCTTTTCTTCCTCGGTATAGCCCGCCAGTTCGATTATTTCCATGCGATCTCGAAGCGGCCCGGGAATCGTATCGAGCCGGTTGGCCGTGGCCACGAACATGATCTTGGAGAGATCAAAATCGACGCCGAGGTAATTGTCACGGAACTTGGAATTCTGCTCCGGATCAAGCACTTCCAGCATCGCACTGGCGGGGTCGCCATGAAAACCACCGGCACCCAGTTTGTCGATCTCATCGAGCATGACCACGCCCGTGCGGCTGCCCGCGCGCTTCAACCCCTGGATGATATTGCCCGGCAGTGCGCCGATATAGGTGCGGCGATGGCCGCGAATCTCGGCTTCGTCATGCACGCCGCCCAGCGACACCCGCTGGAACTTGCGGCCCATGGCACGCGCAATCGACTGGCCGAGCGAGGTCTTGCCCACGCCGGGCGGACCGACGAAGCACAGGATCGGCGCCTTGCCCGTGGGGTTGAGTTTTCTCACCGCCAGGTGTTCGAGGATGCGGCGCTTGATCTTGGCCAGGCCAAAGTGATCCTCATCGAGCGCGCGGCGCGCGGCCTCGATGTCGATCTCCGCGGTGTCCTCCGCCTTCCAGGGCAGCTCGGTGAGCCACTCAAGGTAAGTGCGCAGCATCGAGGACTCACCCGCGCCATCGGACATGCGCGCGAGGCGCTTTAATTCCTTGCGTGCGTGCTTCAACGTGTCCTCGGGCATGCCCGCTTCCTCGACGGCTTTTTTCAGCTCCTCGTTTTCAGCGGCCGTGTCTTCGTTGTCGCCCAGTTCCTTCTGGATCTGGCGCATCTGCTCGCGAAGCACATGCTCGCGCTGGTGCTCGTTGAAGGCCTTCTGCGTCTGCTCGCCGATTTCTTTTGACAGGCGCAGCACGCTCACGCGCTCGGCAAGGAGCGCCAGCACACGGTCGATGCGCTTGGAAAGGTCGAAGGTCTCGAGCAGCGACTGCTTTTCCGCGATCTTGATATCGAGAAAATTGGTGACCATGTCGGCAAGGCCGCCGGCGGACTCCATCGCCCGCACCGCATTGGCCAGTTCATCCGGCGTGTTGGGGAGTAGTTCCGCACCTTCGGCCGCTTGCGAGCGAAGTTGCAGGAAGCGTGCCTCGAAACCGGCGTCGCCCACCGGCACCACGTCTTCGATATAGGCCACGCGCGCGACGAGGAAAGGCCAGCCTTCCAGGAACTCGAGCACGCGAAAGCGCACCATGCCTTGTGCGACCACGTGGTGCGAGCCATCCGGCCCGTTGATGTGGCGGAGTATCTGCGCGGCCGTGCCCACCCAGTGAAGATCTTCGGGAGTCGGCGCATCCTGTTTGGGGTCGCGCTGCAGGAGAAATCCAACGCGACGCTCGGTGCGAACCGACTCCTGCGCAGCCGCCACCGACGCTTCGCGACCAAGCGACAAGGGCGCAATCACACCGGGAAACAGCACCATGTTGCGCATTGGCACCAGCGCGAGCGCATCCTCGGGAATGGGCTTTAGTGCATCATGCCCGCCCTGACCTTCGGCTTCAGCTCCCTTGCCGCCGGGGTTGCGCGTCAATGCCCTCAGCCAGCCGTCGCCTGCATCAATGGACGCGGGCAGCGCCTCGTCACCGATCCAACCATACATGCCATGTGGTTTCATTTGCATACTCCCTTGGCCTCTATGTGGAGCCATGCACGCAGGAAACAAGTGGCAAAACCGGTGTTGCCGGGATTAAGTCCCTTACCCCTTGTTTAAGAAGGGGATTGACGTCAGGAGGCATGGGGCTCGAATTCGACGCGCTGAAAATCCTGCGTTTCTTCGCGGACCCGGGTGACCATGATCCGGGCCATGCCGCCTTTGACGGGCATATCGAACCAGGAACCGCGTGATGCCGTACCCGGCGGGAAGAGCATCTCTCCGGCAACCAGGATATGGCCCTGCGGCTCAACCAGTATGCCGCGGGTGAAATGCTCGTCGAAATTCTTTTCGAAGCGCTTTTCATGGTCCCAGACGCCGGAATGGCCGGTGTCGTTGACCTCGCACCACACCAGCGTGGGTTTGCGCGTGACCACGCTAATTCCCAGCTCAAGGCTATCGTCAGTGGCGTTCATGCGCCGGATGACACCGATCACCCATTCCGCGCCGGGGTCGGTGTGCACGCCCACGATCGCACCGATCTTCGCCCAGCGCGCCGCGGAGCGCGGCAGGGCAATGCCCAGGCCCGAGGCGCTCGCATCGCGCAGTTCCATGGCAATCTGCCGAACGGTGCGCTTGCCCAGATTGGTGGTCTTGTCGAACTGGATGCGCAATTTCGATCCGCCCGCCTTGTCGGCGTTGAACCCGCCCTGGTCATGTCGCGGTATGACCTCGGTAAGATTGGCGATGCCCTGCATCAGGACCGCCTCGCCCTTCATCGCAATTCGCGGCGCGCGGCGCTGGGCCGGGCGCTCGCCCCACTGGTTCAGCATGAAATTGACCAGTGCGCGGCGTTCACCAAGGGTAAAACACATACCGAACATCGGATCGGGCTCGGCGGCATCCAGACCCACATCACGCTCCAGCATCGCCTTGAGGCGCGGCAGCGCGTTACCAGTGTGCAGGTAGAGCGCCTTGCTGGATATCCTGCCCGTATGGCGGAACAACGCCACCGGGCGCTGCGCGTCCCTGGCCACCGTGAAGTATTGCGCGCCCTCGATCGCCTTCGGCTCGAGCTGCACATTGGCGGCCACGCGTCCGATGATGCGAAACGCAAGTTCCATGTCGCGGGCCAGCATGCGGTCCGGCCGTGTGATATCCACCAACAGCATGCGCACATATTCCTGCTTCACCGAACTGGTGACGGCGGAATCCGGATAGACGGCGGCCACGCTGCGCAGCAGATCGAGCTGATCGGCGAGCCGGTAGAGCCGGTTGAGTTCCGTCCAGCGCTCATCCGAGCCGGGGAGGTTCAGCATGCGCGAGAGAATCATCATGCGCGTGAGCCAGTGCGCACGGCGCAGCATCACAATGACCTTGTTGTCCCGGATCCAGTCGGAGTCCCACGCCTCCTTGTCGACGCAAAAGCCGAAACCCACGGAAAACTCCGCGGCGCTCACCCGCAACGCCTCCAGAATCTGGATATCGCCGTCGCGGCCTTCCTGCGGCTTGCCCTCGGGCGCGAGAAACGCTTCGCTCAACGGCCGCCACAGCTGATGCCCGACGACATCAAGTTCCATCAGCACGCGGGCGCGCCGGCCCGGCGTGAAGGAGGCCTCCTCGTTGATGGAGCGCACGCAGGCCATCAACTCGGCCATCGCCGCCGCCGGATCATGCATCGGCAGCGTTTCGATCATCGCGCGCGCTTCCTCCGCGGTGCCCACCGGATGGTCCGGGAGGTTTTCCCGCTTGAACGCGCGATCGAGAAAGCGGCCGAGCTTGAAGTCCATCCGAATATTTTAGCAGCGACCCAGGAAATCCTTCAAAATCAAGCACAAGCGCAAAATTTTCCTTTGCAAGTCCGTGATGCCCCTATGACTCGCGCGCATCGAAGGCGCGGCCGGACTGGGCTGCCAGTTGCGCGCGGGGTTCATGCTGCCCCCGCTCATGTTCACCGAAGACGAAAACGCCGCACTGGTGCTGGGAACCCACTGGGTGGCCGTCGCCTCGGCGGAACACGTGCGCATCGGCCGCGAGACCGGATTCATGCAGGTCTGCCACGGCAAGGCGGCGCCGATCAAGTCCCTGCTCGAGGAGATTGAGTTTTCGTCGGGCAAAAAGAACTAGGGCTACCAGCTGCGATTCGGACTTTTTCCGATCGCGGCGAATGACATGGAGGTCATCGCCCGTGCCATGCAGGCGCCATTGCCTGTTTGATCAGGCATTCTTGCCCCTGGTTAATAAGGAACAGCCGGCCGGCTGATCAGGCGATCTTGCCCGGCTTTGGGGGTTGCTTGGGTTTCTTCTGTTCTTTTTTCGGCCTGTCGCGGTTGCCCATGATGACTTCCTTTTTTTTGCGGAGATTGAACGGTGTAAGACTACGCCGATATTTATGCCATATCCACCGAGTGCCGCTTGAGCGCTTCCAGCGGCACGAGTTGCAGCACATTCTGATGCGTGGCCTCGAGAATCACTTTCGGCGCCATGCCTGCCTCCCAGGCCTCGATCCAGCGCAGCACATGCAGGCACCAGCGATCACCGGGCTGCAGCCCGCGAAAGCGCAACTCCGGCCGCGGGGTGGACAGGTCGTTGCCGCGTTCGCTTGAAAAAGCGAGGAATTCCGCCGTGCTCTTGATGCACACCAGATGCGCGACACCATGCTCGCTGTGCGTGGCGCACCAGCCGTCGCGGAAAAATCCGGTCAGCGGCGCATAGCTGCAGGCCAGCAAAGGCCCGCCAAGCACGTTTCTTTCGGGTGAGGTCATGGGGAAGGCAATGTGAGGAATGGAGAAGCCAAAGACGGACCCATCGTACCGGATTATCTTCGCCGTGCTGCAAAACGGTCCCGGAAGGTGCCGCCGGGCTGCGGCGCGGGGAAGAAGCGCCCATCCGTCCAGCCGCCGGCCAACGGGAGGCGCGTGATCATCCCACGGGTGCCACCCAGCAGCCTGAGCGCCCTTGCGCCCCAACGCGTCAGGTGTGCATAAAGCCATGGAATGTCCGCAACCATGGACCACAGTTTCAGGGCAAGCCTCTCCCCGCCGGGTCGCAGGTGCGCATCTACCTGTCGCTCGCGCAGGGAGCGCAGCAATTCCGGCAGGGGAATCTTTACCGGACACACCACCGAGCAGGCGCCGCACAGCGTTGCCGCGTGCGGCAGGTCCAGCGCCGCTTCAAGGCCCATGAAGGCGGGCGTGAGTACCGAGCCCATCGGTCCGGGATAAACCCAACCATAGGAATGGCCACCCACCGTCTTGTACACCGGACAGTGGTTCATGCAGGCGCCGCAGCGTATGCAGCGAAGCATGTCCTGCAGTTCGCTGCCCACCAGGTTCGCGCGGCCGTTGTCCACCAGGATGAAATACAGGTGCTCCGGCCCTTCGCTGCTGTCCGCATCGCGGGTGCCGGTGAGCACGGAAAAATAATTGGAAATGTTCTGTCCGGTCGCCGAGCGCGGCAGGAGGCGCATCAGCGTGGACAGATCCTCCAGGGTTGGCACCACCTTCTCGATGCCGGTGATGGCGATATGCACGCGCGGCATCGTGGTCACGAGCCGCCCGTTGCCTTCGTTCGTCACCAAGGCCACCGAGCCCGTTTCCGCGATCAGGAAGTTGCCCCCGGAGATGCCAAGGTCCGCCGACAGGAAGTGCTCGCGAAGCTTCTCGCGCGCCTCGCGGGTGAGCTGCTCGGCGCGATCCAGCCGCGGCGTACCGTGGTGTTTCACGAACAGGTCGGCGATTTCGTCCTGGCTCTTGTGCATGGCCGGCGCGATGATGTGCGACGGCGGATCGTCGGCCAGCTGGCAGATGTATTCGCCCAGGTCCGTTTCCACCGGCTGCACGCCGGCCGCCGCCAGCACCCGGTTGAGGTCAGCCTCCTCCGAAAGCATGGATTTGGACTTGATCGCCTTTTTCAGATCATGGCGGCGGCAGACCTCGATGACCCGCTCGCCGACCTCCTTTGCGTCGCTGGCAAACAGCACCGTGGCGCCCCGACTCGTGGCTTCAGTCTCAAATCGCTCTATCCAGGTGGCGAGGTCGGCGATGGACCGGTTGCGTATCGCCTCGGCGGCGTCCCGCTGCGCTTCAAAGGCCGCCGCGCCGAACTCCGTCACACGCTCGGCGCGCCGTTGCGCAAATCCGAGGCTGGCCATGCGCTTCTGCGTTTCGGGATTCGCGATGGCGGCGCTTGAGCGCTTTTGAAAATGGATCGACTGGATTTGCACGGCTTATACGTCTCCGGCGCCGGATTTCGCGGCCGGTGCATTGCCGGCAAGCACCTCGGCGATGTGCAGTACGCGCGTGCGCGTATCGCCCTCCTTCCGCAACCGCCCCTCGATGTTGAGCATGCAACCAAGGTCGCCAAGGACCACGGCCCCCGCGCCGCTATCGCGGATATGGGCGCACTTGGCGGCCGCCATCTGCGAGGAAATATCGCCAAACTTGACCGAGAAGGTCCCGCCAAAACCGCAGCAGGTTTCACACTCGTTCATCTCCACAATGCGCAGGCCCGGCACTTTCGCGAGCAACTGGCGCGGCTGCGCCCTGACACCCAGCTCTCGAAGTCCCGAGCAGGCGTCGTGATAGGTGACCGTGCCTTCGAATTTTCCCGGAAACGATTCGAGTTTCAGGATGTTCGATAAAAAATCCGTGAGCTCATAGGTGCGCTCGGCCAGCTTCCGCACCCGCGCCTGCTGGAATTCGTCCTCCCGGAATATGTCGGCATAGTGCCGTTTGACCATGCCCGCACAGGATCCCGAAGGGATCACCAGATAATCGCAATCGTCGAATTCGTCGAGCAGCTTCAGCGCCAGTTTGCGCGCGGATGGGCGGTCGCCCGAGTTCCACCCCGGCTGGCCGCAGCAGGTCTGCGTGTCTGGCACCACCACCTCGCACCCCGCCGATTCCAGCAATTCCAGCGCGGCAAAGCCGATGCTGGGGCGCATCAGATCGACGAGGCAGGTCACGAAAAGGCCAACGCGCATGGGGTTCAGATGATTGGCGGTGAATCGCGCGAGATTAGCATGTGAACCCCGCCGGTGCGACGCCGAGGGAATGCGGCGCCTTCAACTGCCTGAGCGCGCAGGGGTGACTACTGCGCAATCATGGCGTGCACGGAAAAAAGATTGTGGGTATCGCTCCAGGATTTCTCGACCTTGAGTCCCGCCTTTTGTGCAAGTGCGCGAAACTGTTCCGCGCCGTAGGTGCAGTGCACCGCAGTGCGGATGCGCTCCCCGGGCGAAAAGTCGAAGCGCCTGCCGCCCACGCGCGCGAATTGCGTGTACTGGCTCTCCAGGCCCATTTCGAGCCAGCCCTTTTCCGGCTGAAAATCGGCCACGTGCTGGAACCGGGGAATCTGGAAGTTGCCCTGACATTCCTGATTGACATGTCTCAGGGCATTCGCATTGAATGCCTCCATCGCGGCGCGCTGATCGTTGTACGCGCCCTGCAGAATCTGCCAGTCCGCGGTCTGATCCACCGTGACCAGCACGCGCCCCGAAGGGCCGGCAATTGCGCGAAGGCCGGCCAGAAGCGCCGGCACCTCGTCGGGTGTGAAGCGCGCAAAGGCCCCACCGAGGAGGAACACCGCCTTGAAGCGAATGGGCACCCCCAGGAACCTCGGCAGGTGCATGGGCCGCCCGAAATCGGCGTGCAGCGCGCTGATATTGAGCCAGGGGAAGAGTTGCTCGAATTGAGTCCTTTTGTTTTCCAGGGTCGCCATGGAAGCATCCAGCGGGACAAGGAGGGAAGGCCGCAGGTGCTCGATGAGAAAGCGTGAACTGGCCATCCCATGACTGCCAAGATCGATGTATTGGCAGTTGCCTCCGATGAATTCGACGATCTCCCCGACGTTCGCGGCCAGGACATTTTTTTCGGTGCGCGCCGCCAGGTACTCCGGTTGCGCGCAGACCCGTTCAAACAACTGAAGGCCGGCGGCGTCGAACAAGGCCCGCCAGGGAATCGATTTTACCGGCCGGGACAATCCCTCCAGTACCGCGTCCTGAAAGCTGCCGCCTTCACCAAGAAAGTCGTAGGTCCGGACCACGCCCGGCGGATGGGATTCCGGGGCCCGGTCGCGGGACGCGTCCAGCGCCTCGCGCAGCAGCGGAACCTGGTCGGTCTGTTGCGCCGCCATCGAAACTCAGGCGGTCAGGTTGCGCTCGGTGCAGGTCGTGAGGCCGAAAGATCGCGGCGCGGCTTTTGCGCCACTGTTCTGCCGGCTTGCGCCTTTTGTGTCAGCACTTTTTGTGAGGCCACTTTTTGCACTGCGGCCCTTCGGGGAGAGGTCCTTGATGCCGGCACCGCTTTGCCCCCTGCGGCCGCTTCCAGCCATTGCCTGACTCTCAGTGCATCAGCGCTTCGCGTGTTCTTGCCCCACGAATCAAGCAGCACGATGATCACCGCCCGTCCGGCCAACTGCGCTTGCATCACCAGGCAGCGTCCGGCCTCGTTAATGAATCCCGTTTTCGACAGCCCGATACCCCACCCGGGATTCGAGACCAGCCCGTTGGTATTGTGAAAGGCCAGCTTGCGCCCCGCCACTTCGGTTTCATGCTGGCGCGTCGTGGAATATTCGCGGATCTTCGCGTAGGTGTGCGCGTGCGCAACCAGCGCGGCCAGATCCTCCGCGGTGGACACGTTCGTGCTCGACAGACCCGTGGGATCCGCAAAGCGCGTGCCCTGCAGGCCCAGGGACTGTGCTTTTTCATTCATGCCACGCACAAAGGCTTCGCGCCCGCCGGGGTAGGCCCTCGACAAGGCCGCCGCCGCCCGGTTTTCCGAAGACATCAAGGCAAGGCGCAACATCTCATCGCGTGTGAGTGACGCGCCAACATGGAGCCGCGACCCTGTGTTACGCAGGTAGTCGACCTCTTCGTCGGTGACCGATATCACCTCATTGGGATCGAGCTTCGCATCCAGCACCACCATCGCCGTCATCAATTTGGATATCGACGCAATCGGATGCACGAGCTGTGAATTCTTGCCATACAAAATCTCGCCTGAAGCCTGGTCATAGACCACTGCAGCGGAGGATTTGAGCGAAAGCTTCTGGGTGGGGTGCAGCGCGGGGGCTGTCGGAGGGTTGCTGAGTTGAACGGCTTGCTTCAGTTCCTGGCCATTCGCCATCGGTACCATCGCAAAACAGACGCACGCGACGCCCAAACACCGTTGAATGACCCATGTGGTGGTGGATATTTTCAAGACCTTGCTCCGGTTGCCGCGGCTAATGCGGATGAGTGTAGTATTGGATTCAAATAAATGCAAGAAAATTAGATAGATAGCATCATTATTTCAAGTACATGATTACAACCTGATACGTCCTGTCTGGCCGGCCATCGGTCACGCGGCAACGGGCGCAACGACCGCCTTCGCCGCAGACTGCGCCTGCTCCTGCTGCTGCAACGCCCACATCTGGGCAAACGCCCCGTTCTTATCCAGCAGTTCCCGGTGCGTACCGCGTTCAACGATTCGCCCGGCGTCAAGCACGATGATCTGGTCGGCGTCCATGATGGTGGACAACCGGTGCGCAATGACCAGCGTGGTGTGGCCGCGCGCGATCCGGTCGAGTTCCGACTGTATGCCCTGCTCGGTTTCCGAGTCCAGGGCCGAGGTCGCCTCGTCGAAGATCAGTATGCCCGGATTTTTGAGTATGGCGCGCGCAATGGCCACCCGCTGCTTTTCGCCTCCCGACAGCTTCAGGCCGCGCTCGCCCACCCGCGCCTCGTACTTTTCGGGAAGGCTTTCGATGAAATCGTGGATATGCGCCGCCCGGGCCGCCTCGATCACATCGCTCTCCTCGGCATCGGGTTTGCCGTAATGGATGTTGTAGCGGATGGTGTCATTGAAGAGCACCGTGTCCTGCGGCACGATGCCGATGGCGCCGCGCAGCGAGGATTGGGTGAAGTCACGGATATCGGTGCCATTGATACGCACCGCGCCCCCGGACACGTCGTAGAAACGGTAGAGAAGCCGCGCAAGCGTCGATTTGCCGGAACCCGAGTGCCCCACCACCGCCACCTTGCTCCCGGCCGGTATCTCGAAGGACACGTCGAAAAGGATCTGGCGCTTGGGGTCATAGGAAAAATTGACATGATCGAAGCGGATCGATGCCGGTCCGCCCGCCAGATTGCGCGCATTGGTCCGGTCGGCCACTTCGCGGTTTTCCTCCAGCAGGCGGAACATGCGGTCCATGTCGATCAATGACTGCTTGATTTCCCGATACACCATGCCAAGGTGGTTGAGCGGTATGTAGAGTTGTATGAGCAGGGCGTTCACCAGCACCAGATCCCCCAGGGTGAGGTCTTTGTTGACCACGCCCTCGGCCGCAAGCAGCATCAGCGCCGTCACCGCTGCAGCGATGATGAAACTCTGCCCGATGTTCAAGAGGCCGAGCGACGCCTCGGTTTTCACGGCCGCGCCTTCGTAGTTGCGCAGGTTGTCGTCGTAGCGCCGCGCCTCGAACTCCTCGTTGTTGAAATACTTCACCGTCTCGTAATTGAGCAGGCTGTCGATGGCGCGGGTATTGGCCTTGGAGTCCAGTTCGTTGGCCTGGCGGCGGATATCCGTGCGCCACTCGGTGATCCAGATGGTGAAACCGATGTAGATGCCCACCGCCGTGAACGTAACCACCGGAAAGCGCCAGTCAAAGCGCGTGATCAGCACCCCGGCCACCAGGATGAATTCCAGAATCACCGGCAGGATCGAAAACAGCATGTAGGACATCATCGTGGAAATGCCGCGTGTGCCCCGCTCGATGTCGCGCGAGACGCCGCCGGTCTGGCGCTCCAGATGGAAGCGCAGCGACAGGGCGTGCAGGTGACGGAAGACAGTGAGGGCCACGCGCCGGATTGCACGCTGCGTGACCCTGACAAAAATGATGTCACGCAATTCCGCGAACAGGGTCGTGGAGAACCTCAGGAGCCCGTAGGCCGCAAGCAACGCCAGGGGCATGGCCACAAGCGCCGCCTTGGGATCGAGCGCGTCCACAACATTCTTGAGGATCAGAGGCACGCCCACGTTCGCGAGCTTCGCGATCACCAGGAAGGTGAGCGCGAATGCCACGCGATAGCGGTATTCCCAGAGGTAGGGCAACAGGAGCGGTACCACGCGCCATTCGTTGCGGCGCCGGGCCGCATCCTTGACAGTGAGGGGTGCCGGTGCGGCCAGCGAGGCGTGATGATGTGACATGCGCCGATTTTAACGGATGACGGGCGGTACCCCGCTTATTTGAAAGGGGGGGAAAGCATCCTTGTTTCTATGGTCAAATAAGGGCGCCAATCCGACAATGGCTCCGCCTTACAGACTGTATTCGCGCATTTCTTCGTGCTTTTGTCCGCGGATTTTCGTAAAAACCCGGGCAACCGCGCAGGGGAGGAAAAGATGATCTGGCTGATTCTGGGAGCAGTCCTCGCGGCACTGATGCTCGCCTATGTTCGCGCCACAGGTCCTGCCTGGACCATCGTGGCGGGCGCATTCATCGTCGCCCTGATCTCCATGGATGCGGCGTCCCCGGGCCCCGCCACCACTTTGCTTGCCGTGTACGTCATCGTCGCCGGTGTGCTCAACTTTCCAGCGCTGCGGCGCCTTGCCATCAGCAATCCGCTGCTCGCGGTGTATCGCCGCATCCTGCCCGCGATGTCTCAGACGGAACAGGAAGCCATTGACGCCGGGACGGTCTGGTGGGATGGCGAACTGTTCTCCGGCCGCCCGGACTGGAACCGACTCCTCGATTTTCCCAAGCCCGCACTATCAGCTGAAGAGCAGGCGTTCCTCGCAAACGAGTGCGAACAGCTGTGCGCCATGGCCAACGACTGGGAAACCACACACCTGCACCAGGACCTTTCCCCGGAGGTATGGCAATACATCAAGGACTGTGGCTTTCTGGGAATGATCATCCCCAGGCAGTATGGCGGGAAGGGCTTTTCAGCGTACATGCATTCCCAGGTCATCCAGAAACTGTCGACGCGTTGCAGCGCCGCGGCCGTTTCGGTGATGGTACCCAACTCGCTCGGGCCGGCCGAATTGCTTCTTCACTACGGCACCGATTCACAGAAAAGCCACTACCTTCCCAGACTTGCGAAGGGCCTGGAAATCCCCTGCTTCGGCCTGACCAACCCGAATGCAGGGTCGGATGCGGCGGCCATTCCCGATGTCGGCATCATCTGCAAGGGCCATTGGCAGGGCAGTGAGGTGCTGGGCATGCGGGTGACCTGGGAAAAACGCTATATCACCCTCGGACCGATCTCGACATTGCTGGGTCTTGCCATACGCTTGCAGGACCCCGATGGGTTGCTTGGCGGCAAACAGGACCTCGGAATTACCTGTCTGCTGGTTCCCACGGACACGCCGGGCGTCAACATAGGCCGGCGTCACATGCCCCTGAACGCCGTTTTCCAGAATGGCCCCAATTGGGGCAAGGATGTGTTCATGCCGCTTGAGTGGATCATCGGCGGCCGCGACATGGCGGGCCAGGGCTGGCGCATGCTCATGGAATGCCTCGCGGCCGGACGCTCCATATCCCTGCCTTCGTCGGCGGTGGGCTACGCCAAGCTGGCGGCGCGCTCGACCGGCGCCTATGCGCGGGTGCGCAGCCAGTTCAAGACGGCGATCGGCAAGTTCGAGGGCGTCGAGGAGGCGCTGGCGCGTATCGGCGGGAACCTTTACCTGATGGATGCCGCGCGAATCATGACCGCCGGTGCTGTGGACCAGGGCGAAAAACCCTCGGTGATCTCCGCGGTCGCCAAATACCACCTCACCGAGCGCGGGCGTGCCGCGGTCAATGACGCCATGGACATTCTCGGCGGCAAGGGCATCTGCCTCGGCCCCTCCAACTTCATGGGCCGCGCCTATCAGCAGCTGCCAATCGCCGTTACGGTCGAGGGTGCCAACATCCTGACCCGGTCCCTCATCATCTTTGGTCAGGGCGCCATCCGCGCGCATCCCTTCGTGCTCGCCGAAATGAACGCCACGCGGGAGGTCAACCCGGGGACGGCCTCCTCGCTGTTCGATGCGGCGCTGTGGGCGCATGTGCGCTTTGCGGTTGCCAACAAGGCGCGCGCATTCGTGATGGCACTCACCGGCTCGCGGTTCGCGTCCACCCCGCGCCAATGTGCGCCGGAGACCCGGCGTTATTACCAGCACCTGACGAGGTTTTCATCGGCGTTCGCGTTTCTCTCCGATGTATCGATGCTGGCCTTGGGAGGATCGCTCAAACGCAAGGAGAAACTCTCGGCGCGCCTGGGCGACATCCTGTCGCTTCTGTACATGGGGTCCTGCACCCTGAAGCGCTATGAGGACGAAGGCCGCAAGCGCGAAGACCTGCCCATGGTGCAATGGGCCATGGAAGATACGCTCGCGCGGATTCAATCCGCGATCGACGGCGTTCTCGCCAATTTTCCGAATGGGTTGATAGGGTTCGGTCTGCGCTGCGTGATATTTCCACTGGGACAATGGTTTTCACCGCCTTCGGATGCGCTCGGTCACGATGTTGCGCGCCTGCTGATTGCCCCCTCGGCATCGCGCGACCGCCTCACCGCCGGCATGTACCTGCCCTCTTCGGAATCCGAGATTGTCGGCGCCCTCGAGGCTGCGCTGGATATCGCCCTGAAAACCGAAGCCGTCGACGCAAAAATTCGCGCCTCGGTCAAAGACGGCTCACTGAAGTCATTGGGAGCAGGCGACCTGGCAAATGCCGCCCTCGCGGCCCATGTCATCAGCCCTGACGAACACGCACTGCTCGCGCGTTTTGCCGCGTTGCGCGATCAGATCATCGCCGTGGACCACTTCCCGCAGGATTTCGGCCGCGCGGAAGCACAAGGTCTGACAACTGCAGCGCCAGCCGACTCCCGCGTGGCGGCGTAACAGACGGCAATTATTCGTGGAGCCCGCATGAATCAGGATATTTTCATTGTCGATGGCGCGCGCACGCCGTTTCTCAAGTCGCGCAACCGGCCGGGTCCGTTTTCGGCCAGCGACCTTGCGACGGCGGTGGGAAAAACCCTGCTTTCCCGGCAACCCTTTGCGCCAACGGAGCTGGACGAGGTGATCCTGGGATGCGCCTCGCCCTCGGTGGACGAGGTCAACATCGGTAGGGTGGCGGCCCTGCGGATGGGTTGTGGATTCAAGGTGCCCGGCTGGACGGTGATGCGCAACTGCGCATCGGGCATGCAATCGATCGATTCGGCCATCGCCAACATGCGCTCCGGGCGCGCGAACCTCATCCTCGCAGGGGGAGTGGATGCGTTATCGCGCGCGCCGCTCCTGTATTCCGACCGGATGGTGACGTGGTTCTCGCAGTTCGGGGCCGCAAAAACGGCGGGGCAAAAAGCGGCGCTGTTCCTGAAACTGAGCCCCACAGAACTGCTGCATCCGGTCATCGCCATCATGCGCGGCCTGACCGACCCCATGTGCGGGCTGCTCATGGGCCAGACCGCCGAGAATCTTGCGCACCGGTTCGGCATCACGCGCAAGCAGATGGATGACTATTCGGCGCGCAGCCACGCTCGCGTGCTCGCCGCCCAGGAGCGCGGCCTGTTCAACGACGCCCATGACGGGCTCGCCCCCGAAATCGAGCCCCTGTTCGACGCCAAAGGCGCGCTGTACAAGGAAGACGACGGCGTCAGGGCCGACTCGACCGCGCAGAACCTTGCCAAACTGCGTCCGTTTTTCGACCGGAAATTCGGCAATGTGACCGCCGGCAATTCCTCGCAGATTACCGACGGCGGTGCCTGGATGCTGCTGGCAACCGAAGAGGCGGTCGCGCGTCACGGCCTCACGCCGATTGGACGCATCATCGACACGCAGTGGGCCGGTCTCGACCCTGCCCAGATGGGCCTGGGTCCGGTGCATGCCGCCACCCCCATCCTCAGACGCCACGGACTGGGCCTGAACGACCTGGACGCATGGGAAATCAACGAAGCCTTCGCGGCGCAGGTGCTCGGATGCATCGAAGCCTGGAAGAGCGATGAATTCTGCCGGCAGGAACTCGGGCTCGACGGCGCCATGGGGGCCATCAACGAGGACATCCTCAACGTCGACGGCGGCGCGATTGCGCTCGGCCATCCTGTCGGCGCATCGGGCACCCGCATCGTGCTGCACCTGCTGCATGTGTTGAAGCGCACCGGCAAGAAGCGTGGCATGGCCAGCATCTGCATTGGCGGGGGCCTCGGCGGCGCCATGCTGATCGAAACCGTTTGACCGGGGGACACATGGCCGCCTACAAACACTGGAAGCTCGATCGCGACTCGCAGAATCTTTTGTGGGTGACGCTGGACAAGGCCGGCGCCACCACCAATACGCTCTCGGGAGAAGTCCTCGAGGAGTTCGATCAGGTACTCGACGAGGCCGCATCCAGCGCGCCGGTGGGCATGGTGATCCGATCGGGCAAACCCACCGGCTTCATTGCCGGCGCCGACATTGAGGAATTCCTTGAAATCAACAATGGCGCCGACGCACTGCACATGGTCAAACGCGGCTGGGATGCGTTCAACAAACTGGAAGGACTGCCCTTTCCCACCGTCGCCCTGATTGATGGATTTTGCATGGGCGGCGGACTGGAGCTCGCATTGGCCTGCCGCTACCGCGTTGCGGTCGAGGACCCCCGCACCCGCATGGCACTTCCGGAAGTCATGCTCGGCATCTGGCCGCTGATGGGCGGGGTCATGCGACTGCCCCGCATCGTTGCTCCCACGGAAGCCCTGGACATGATGCTCACCGGGTGCGCCGTGGACGCCCGCCGAGCGCGCCGCATGGGGCTGGTTGATGTGGCCGTGCCGATGCGCGTGGCCGAGAATGCCGCCCGCATGACGGCGCTCGAACCACCACCTAGGCGCAAGTTGCCCTTTGTAGCCGGGCTCATGACCCTGGGCGCGGTTCGCCCCCTGATCGCGGCTGCGGCAAGGCGGCAGGTGGCGAAGCGCGCACGTCGCGAGCATTACCCCGCGCCCTACGCCATCCTCGATGCCTGGTCGAAATACGATGGCAATCCGTTTCGCATTCCGGAGGACAACCCCGCGGGCATCGGCACGCTGCTTGAACTTCCCACCGCGAGAAATCTCATTCGCATTTTTTTCCTGCAGGAGCGCATGAAGGGACTTGGCAAGGAAGCCGCCTTCGACGCGCGCCACGTGCACGTGATCGGCGCGGGTGTCATGGGTGGCGATATCGCCGCGGTATGCGCGATGCGTGGTCTCACCGTGACCCTGCAAGACCAGAACGCCGCGCGCCTCGCCCCGGCCATGGGGCGGGCGCAGGAACTTTTCAAGCGGCGATTGCGCGACAGGGATCGCATCCGTGACGCCACCGACCGCCTGATCGCCGACACCAGCGGCGATGGCGCCCGCCACGCCGACGTGGTGATCGAAGCCATCTTCGAAAACCTCGAGGCCAAGCGCGAGTTGTTCGCCAAACTGGAGAGGATGGTCAAACCGGATGCCATCCTCGCCAGCAATACCTCGAGCCTGAAGCTCTCCGACATCAGCGCCCACTTTGCCGACCCGTCCAGGCTGGTCGGCATTCACTTTTTCAACCCGGTGCCGCAGCTGCAGCTGGTTGAAATCGTCTCGGGAAGCGGCACCAATCCGGAAATCGCCAAAAAGGCCGCCGCCTTTGTTCGCTCCATCGACAAGCTGCCACTGCCCGTCAGGGACTCACCGGGGTTCCTGGTCAACCGGGTGCTGGGACCCTACCTGCAGCAGGCATTGCGCATGGTCGATGAGGGCGTGGCCCCCGAAACCATGGACGCGGCCATGGAGCGGTTTGGCATGCCCATGGGGCCGATTGAACTCGCTGACGTGGTGGGGCTCGATATCTGCATGGCGGTCGGCAAGGAGCTTTCCGGGGACGACACGCCCCCGAAGCGCCTGGATGAACTGGTCAAGGCGAAGCAGCTGGGCAAGAAGTCGGGCAGCGGCTTCTATGTCTGGAAAGATGGCAAGGCGCAGAAGGGCCGGTCCGGCAGGGTCGATGATGCCCTGATTGAAAAACTGATCCGACCCTA
>CAIUKQ010000088.1 GCA_903899705.1 uncultured beta proteobacterium | reverse complement strand
GCGCTGATGAAGCTCGACCTCGCTGCCGGTGTCGACGTCGAGATCAAGCTGTAGGAGACGGAACATGCGCTCCGGCGTGATCGCAAAGAAAGTGGGCATGACCCGCTTATTCATGGAAGACGGTCGGCACGTGCCAGTGACCGTGCTGAAGCTCGACAAGTGCGAAGTGGTTGCCCACCGTACCGAAGAGCGCGACGGTTATACCGCCGTGCAATTGGGTGCAGGGCTTGCCAAGGTGAAGAACGTTTCGAAAGCCGAACGTGGTCACTTTGCCATCGCAAAAGTTGAGCCCAAGCGCGAAGTCGTTGAGTTCCGTGTCACCCCAGATGCGCTGCTTGAAGTCGGCGCAGAGGTCCTGGCAGATCATTTTGTGATCGGTCAGCGGGTCGATGTGTGCGGCCATTCCATCGGTAAAGGTTTTGCCGGTGTCATGAAGCGCCACAATTTCGGTGGTCTGCGGGCGTCGCACGGTGTGTCGGTTTCCCACCGTTCACATGGTTCGACCGGCCAGCGTCAGGATCCGGGCAAGGTGTTCAAGGGCAAGAAGATGGCCGGTCACATGGGCGATGTCCGTGTTACCACGCTTAATCTGGAAGTCGTGCGGACCGATGTCGAGCGTGGCCTGATCATGGTCAAGGGCGCAGTGCCGGGTTCCAAGGGTGGCTGGGTGCTGGTTCGCGACGCGATCAAGCGCCGTGCACCTGACAACATTCCGCAGCCGGGATCGATCCGCATCGTGGAACGTCCTGATGCGGCAACTGCAAACACGGCGGAGGGCTGATCATGAAGGCCCAGGTTAAAAATCTTTCAGCTGGCAGCGCTGGCGAGATCGATCTGAATGACGAAATCTTCGGCCTTGAGCCGCGGGCGGACATTCTGCATCGTGTCGTCAACTGGCAATTGAACAAGCGCCGCGCCGGCACCCACAAGGTGAAGACACGCGCTGAAGTCAATGGCACCGGCAAGAAAATGTACAAGCAGAAGGGTACGGGTAACGCCCGTCACTCTGACCGCAAGGCACCGATCTTCCGGGGTGGCGGCATCGCCCATGGGCCTGTTGTGCGTTCGCATGCAACTGACCTGCCCAAGAAGGTCCGAGCACTCGGCCTGAAGCTGGCACTATCGGCCAAGGCACAGAGCCAGTCGCTGATTGTGCTGGACGAAGCAAAGCTGGACGCGGGCAAGACCAAACAACTGGCAGCAAAGCTCAAGGCGCTGGGTTGCAGTTCGGTACTGTTCATAGATGGCAATGACATTGATGTGAACTTTGCACGCGCTGCTGCCAATCTGCCGCTGGTGGATGTGTTGCCGGGCGAAGGTGCAAATGTTTACGACATCCTGCGCCGCGACACCTTGGTCCTGACCAGGGCGGCGGTCGCCCTTTTGGAGGCGCGCCTGTCATGACGCCGATTGAAGCATATGGTCTGATCACCAGTCCGATCATCACTGAAAAATCATCGAACGGCTCTGAGCATAATCAGGTGACCTTCCGGGTTCCCCTGGATGCCACAAAGCCCAAGATCAAACAGGCTGTTGAATTGTTGTTCAAGGTAAAGGTGACTGCGGTCAACACCCTGATCAGCAAGGGCAAAGTAAAGCGCTTCCGCGGTCGTATCGGCCAGCGCAGCGACATCAAGAAGGCGATCGTCACGTTGGCCGAAGGCTCACGTATCGACGTCACCACCGGTCTCTAGGCGAGGACGTAACATGGCGCTCAAAAGCTATAAGCCGACGACACCGTCCCAACGTGGGTTGGTGCTGATCGATCGCTCGGCGCTCCACAAGGGCCCGCCGGTCAAGGCATTGACTGAAGGTCTGACGAAGTCAGGTGGTCGTAACAATTACGGTCGCGTGGTGATGTGGGGTCGCGGTGGTGGCAACAAACGCCGCTATCGGCTGGTCGATTTCAAACGTCGCAAGCACGACATCCCGGCAGTGGTCCAGCATCTCGAATATGATCCGAACCGGACCGCATTCATTGCGCTGATCAAATATGCCGACGGTGAACTGTCCTACATCCTGGCACCGCAGCGCTTGAAGGAAGGCGACACGGTCGTCTCGGGTGCCAAGGTTGACGTGAAGCCAGGTAATGCGATGCCATTGGCCGCAATGCCGGTGGGCACCATTGTCCACAATGTGGAAATGAAGATTGGTCGCGGCGGGCAGATGGCCCGTTCGGCGGGAACCTTTGCGCAATTGGTCGGTCGTGATGCGGGCAATGCCCTGTTGCGTCTTGCCTCTGGCGAACAGCGCATTGTCAAGGCGGAATGCATGGCAACGGTTGGCGCAGTGTCAAACCCCGACCATGGCAATGAATTCCTGGGCAAGGCCGGCCGCAATCGCTGGCGTGGCTGGCGTCCGCGGGTTCGCGGCGTCGCAATGAACCCGATTGACCATCCGCATGGTGGCGGCGAAGGCCGTACCTCTGGTGGTCGTCATCCCGTGACCCCGTGGGGCAAACCCACCAAGGGCAAGAAGACTCGCAACAACAAGGCGACCGATAAGTATATCGTTCGCTCGCGTCACGCGAAGAAGAGCTAGGAGTAGACCTGTGGCACGCTCCGTATGGAAAGGTCCGTTCGTTGACGGCTATCTGCTGAAGAAGGTAGATACCGTCCGCAATTCGGGCCGTAAGGAAGTGATCAAGACCTGGTCGCGACGTTCAACGATATTACCGCAATTCGTCGGTTTTACCTTTGGCGTCTATAACGGCCAGAAGTTCATCCCGGTGCTCGTGAACGAGGACATGGTGGGTCATAAGCTGGGTGAGTTTTCACCCACGCGGACCTATTACGGCCATGCCGCGGACAAGAAGGCGAAGAGGAAGTAGCCGTGAGCAAGCAAGCAAATCCCCGGACACTTGCCGATACCGAGGCGAATGCCATCGGTCGCATGTTACGCACCAGCCCGCGCAAGCTTAACCTTGTCGCCCAGCAGATCCGCGGCATGAAGGCGGAACGCGCTTTGGCCGAACTGGCATTTTCGCGCAAGCGGATTGCCCAGGACGTGCGCAAGGTTCTGCAGTCTGCAATCGCGAATGCTGAAAACAATCATGCGCTTGATGTGGACGAGTTGATTGTTGCCGAAGCGCATGTGGGCAAAGCCATGGTGTTGAAGCGCTTCTCGCCGCGGGCACGCGGTCGGGCAGGGCGGATCGAAAAGTTCTTTTCTAATATCACCATCGTGGTGCGCGCTCGGCAGGAGAATGCCTGATGGGACAGAAAGTAAATCCAATCGGTTTGCGTCTGGGGATTAACCGGACCTGGGATTCGCGCTGGTTCGCGGATCGCGAGGAATACGGCAATCTTCTGCACGAAGACATGAAGATTCGTGAAGTGCTGTTCAAAAAGCTGGCGCAGGCCGGTGTGGTTCGCATCGTGATTGAACGCCCGCATAAAAAATGCCGGGTGACGATTCATACGGCGCGTCCCGGCGTTGTGATCGGCAAAAAGGGCGCGGATATCGACAAGCTGCGCCAGGAGCTGGCCCGTCTGACATCATCGGAAGTTCACCTGAACATCGTTGAAGTGCGCAAGCCGGAAATCGAAGCCAAGCTGGTTGCTGAAAGCATTGCTCAGCAGCTGGAACGGCGTGTTGCATTCCGTCGCGCCATGAAGCGGGCAGTTCAGTCTGCCATGCGTCTTGGTGCAGAAGGCATCCGTATCAATTGCGGCGGTCGTCTGGGTGGTGCGGAAATCGCCCGCGTGGAATGGTATCGTGAAGGTCGCGTGCCGTTACATACGCTGCGCGCGGATATTGATTACGGCTGGGCAACAGCCAAGACCGCGTATGGCACCTGCGGCGTGAAGGTTTGGGTCTTCAAGGGTGAAATCCTTGAGCATGATCCGATGGCGCAGGATCGTCGCGCGATTGAGGCACAAGAAGGTTCGTCCCGCACACGCCCGTCGGGTCAGGCAGCGTAAGCGGAACCGAGGGATAGGAATTCAGTCATGTTGCAACCGAAACGCACGAAATACCGCAAAGGCTTTAAGGGCCGGATTAAGGGCGTGGCCAAGGGCGGTACCTCGCTGAATTTTGGCGCCTTTGGTTTGAAGGCGATGGAGCCGGAACGCGTGACAGCGCGCCAGATCGAAGCCGCTCGCCGGGCGATCACGCGCTATATGAAGCGCGCTGGCCGTGTGTGGATCCGCATTTTTCCGGACGTGCCGGTATCGTCAAAGCCGACCGAAGTACGTATGGGCAAGGGCAAGGGCACACCGGAATTCTGGGTGGCCCGTGTGAAACCCGGTCGGATCATGTTTGAAATTGACGGGGTCAGCTTGGCCGTGGCGCAGGAAGCGTTGCGCCTTGGGGCGGCAAAATTGCCAATCCGTACAAAGCTTGTCTCTCGTATTGAAGATGCGGCCTAAGGGATCGCGGGAGCTAGAAGATGAAGATCGAGGACATTCGCGCAAAAACAGATGATCAGCTCAGGGACGAGTTGGAAAAGCTGCGCAAGGAGCAGTTCAATCTGCGCTTTCAGCGGGCCACGGGTCAGCTGGAAAACCTGTCGCGGGTAAAGGTCCTGCGCCGGTCGATAGCGCGGATAATGACAGTGATCAAAGAGCGCGACAGCGCCTCGGCGCAAGCCTGAGCTAGGAGATAAAGGTTATGCCGAAGCGGGTATTACAGGGAACGGTCGTAAGCGACAAAAATGACAAGACGGTCGTCGTTTTGGTCGAGCGTCGCTTCACCCATCCGGTGCTGAAAAAGACAGTGCGCAAGACCAAGCGTTATCACGCTCATGACGAGGCCAATGCGGCCAAGGTCGGTGATAGCGTTTCGATCCGCGAATGTGCGCCGATTTCGAAGTTGAAGAAGTGGGAAATCATTAGCGAACAGGCCTAAGGCCAATTGCGGGCTGCGGGTTTTCGCGGTCCCGGGAAGAAGGGTAATTGTCATGATCCAGATGCAGACAAACTTGGACGTCGCCGACAATTCGGGTGCACGCCGCGTTATGTGCATCAAGGTGCTGGGCGGCTCCAAGCGCAAATACGCTTCGGTGGGTGATACCATCGTCGTCAGCGTGAAAGAGGCAATTCCGCGCGGTCGCGTGAAGAAGGGTCAGGTCCTCAAGGCCGTGATCGTACGTACCGCCAAGGAAATCCGTCGTACAGATGGTTCGGCCATCCGCTTTGACAACAACGCCGCCGTTCTGATCAACAATCAGGGCGAGCCCATCGGGACCCGCATCTTTGGACCGGTGACCCGCGAGTTGCGGTCAAAGAACCACATGAAGATCATCAGCCTGGCGCCGGAGGTGCTTTGATGTCGGCTAAGATTAAAAAGGGCGACAAGGT
>CAIUKQ010000087.1 GCA_903899705.1 uncultured beta proteobacterium | reverse complement strand
TGCCCGTGGGCATCGCGCACCAGCTGGCCGTATTCCTCCATATCGACGCCCAGTTCCGCGGCGATTTCACGGTCTTTCGGAGAGCGGCCGAGCCTTTGCTCAAGTTTGGCGATGGCGGAATCCAGTTGCCGCTGCGTCTTGCGGGCGCTTCGGGGCATCCAGTCGTTCTGCCTCAATTCGTCGAGCATCGCGCCGCGAATGCGCTGTGCCGCATAGGTTTCGAACTGTACGCCCTGTTCCACCTCATAGCGGCTCACAGCGTCCATGAGACCGATCAAACCGGCTTGCATGATGTCGCCGATCTGCACGCTGGGCGGAAGCTTGACCATCATCTGATGGGCGATGCGTTTCACCAGAGGCGAATACTGCTCGACGTAATGTTGCCTGTCCAAACTCCCAGCGGCGGTATACATGCTTGCTCCCTTGCTTCAATGTGTCGCCGCGTTAGCGGACGATTCGAATAAATTCCACGCCGGCAGGCCGGCAATCAGGTGTTCGTAGGCCCGTCCAACGCCGGCGCGGTCAGCGGCTTTGCGTCCCCTCGTCTGCTCGCCACCCGGCACCATGCCGCCGAGCTCGAGGCGAGCACGGAGAAACCGGCCGGCGGTCGCCGCGAGCTTCTCGAAGGCGAGGCGCGATTCGACCTCGTCGATCACGCCGCCGACCAGCACCCTGAAGTTGGCGATGCCGCGCGCATTCATCATTTGTTTGACATGGGTGTAGGCGCCGGTTATCGAAGCCGCTGAGGCGTTTGCGACCAGCAACACTTCCGCATCCACGCAGGGCATCAGTTCGGCGGCGGTCAGTGGATCCTCAATATTGAAAATCACCAGGTTGGCCGGCCTCTCAAGGCGCGCGAAAGCATGGAAAAAGGAAGTCGCGTGTTCGGGTTGGCCCGCAAGCTCGGTGATGCCATGCGTGGCAGGCACGACGCGTATCCCCGAGCCTGTTTCCACCGCGACTTCTTCGAACTGCTTTTCGCCGGAGAGCAGGTGCTGAAGGTCATAGCGCGGCCGCAACCCCAGGATCCGCGCCACCTGCCCCCGTGTCTGGTCCAGCACCACCACCGAGTATCCCTGCGCGGTTGCCGCGGTTGCGAGTTCAACGACAACACCGGCCCGTTCTTCCCCGTGCGCGCCGCCGGCCACCGGCAATACCCTTGGCCCGATGTTGCCCAGCAGGCGGCGCAGTCCCGCGGCCTGATCGCGCGTCGTGTAATTGCCGGAGGTTTTTGAATTCCCCGTTTTGCCGCTGGCCGCACGCGACGCGGTGGCCGTCTTGCCGGTCATGCCCCTAGCCATTGGTCTGCCCCGCCATCTCCATCGCAATGCCGAGTTCCATGCCATCGATCTGGGAGCCGCTCTCCGCCGCCTTCAGCGCACGATGGGCGAGGAGCTTCGAATTGGCCTGGTGCAAATCCTCCGGAACACGCTGCCCGTTGGACATGAAATGCAGGCGCAGCTTGTTGCGAAGGACCACATCCAGCACGCCGCCCAGTTTCATGGCCTCGTCGATCTTGGTGAGGATCGCGCCGTGCAGCGTTGACACGCCTCGGGCGCCAGAGTAGGCCCTGATGACATCATCGAGAGTCTCCTTCTGGCAGGTGGCATTGAGCAGCAGGAGCCTTTTGACGCTGGGCAACGACAACAGCGCATGCTGCTCGGCAATGCGCGAGTCGCGCTGCCCCATACCAATGGTGTCGATCAGCACCAGGTGCTTGCCGGCATAAGCGCTGATGGCGTGTTCGAGTTCGGCCGTGTCCTGGGCAATGAAGACGGGCACGCCCAGTATTTTTCCGTAGATGCGCAACTGATCCTGCGCGCCGATCCGGTAGTTGTCCGTGGTGATCAGGCCCAGGCCCTGCGCCCCGTGTTTCATGACGCATCGCGCGGCGAGCTTGGCCGCCGTGGTGGTCTTGCCGGCGCCGGTGGGACCGACCAGCGCATACACTCCGCCCTGGTCGACGATGTCGGGGCTGGCCTGGCAGGAGATATTGCGTGACAGCACATCCAGCAGCCATTGCCGTGACTGGGTTTCCGAATAATCATCGGGCAGGCGTTCGGTGATGCCCCTGGACAGCGCGGCGCCAAAGCCGGCACCGAGCAGTTCCCGCAGCAGGACGCCTCTCAGGGGGCGCTTGCGAAGCGATTCATTCCACGCGAGGGATTCAAACTGCTGCGTGAGCAGCCCTTTCATTTCCTTCAGTTCGGCCAGCACGTCAGGCGCCGAGCGTCCCGGCGCGGGCGATTCGCTCTTCGGCAGAATCAGCGGAAACGGCCCTTCCGCGCGCCGTGCGGCCGCCTGTTTCGGACCTGCAGCGGCATTGACTGCGGCGTCGCCGCGAACATAATCGGTGAAGCTGCGCGGCTGCGAGATTGCAGAATGCTGTGCGGCGATCTGCGCGGCGATGCGCGACAGGGGTTTGTCTGCCGTCATGGTGGCGGCAGAGGGCATCCTCGCCGGCGCGACACTTCGTGAAGGAAATGGCTGAGACGCCGTCTCCACCACAACCTGGGACGGGACCGGCACACCGGCGCCGGCCACCAAACCGTCCACGTCGCTCTCGGACATCGCCAGTATCTCCACGCCCTCGGGCGTGCACCGATTGGCGAGGATCAGCGCATCGGCGCCCAGGGCGGCACGCACCTGTTGCATCACGTCGCGCGAATTCGGGCCTGTAAATCGGGTGGGTTTCATGCGGCAGCTCCTACGACTGAAGTGACACGAATCGAACGGTTATCGGGAATTTCTCCGTGTGCGAGCACCCGCAACTGCGGCAACGAGCGGCGCAGCAGTCTTGCCAGGGGCCAGCGAAGGCTGTCCGGCGCCAGCAGCACCGGCGGCTGTCCGAGCGCCTCATTTCGGCGGGTGGCGTTTTGCGTATCGCGCAACAGGCTGTCTGCCAGACCGGGCTCCAGGCCCAGTCCGGATCCGCCGCCTGCGCCGGTGCCCATCGCCTGGTGGACGATTTTTTCAAGTTCCGGCTCAAGCACCATGACGGGCAATTCAGCGGTGCTTCCGAACAATGTCTGAACGATGGAGGCCCCCAGCACGCAGCGCACGCGCGTGCACAGTTCGCCGGGATCCTGGGTCCGTCCCGCGTTCTCGGCTACGGCCTCGATGATGCTGCGCAGGTCGCGCACCGGGACGCCTTCGTCCAGAAGGTGTTGCAGCACCTTTTGCAGGACCGGCACCGACACAATCTTGGGAACCGTTTCCTCGATCAGCTTGCCCGCCGTCTTTCCGAAATGATCGATCAGGCTTTGCACTTCCTGGCGTCCCAGCAGCATCGAGGCATGCCGCTGCATGAGCGTGTTCAGATGCGTGGCAACAACGGTGCTGGTATCGACCACCGTATGGCCGCCGATCTGCGCCTGGCCTCGCATGCCACTCTCGATCCAAACCGCGGGCAGGCCAAATGCGGGATCCTTGGTGACCGCCCCTGCCAGGCTGGAGGTGGCATTGCCGGGATTGATCGCGAGGAACATTCCCGGAACGGCCTCGCCCTCGCCCATGACCACCCCATTGACCAGGATCCGGTAGGAATTGGGTTTGAGTTCGAGGTTGTCGCGGATGTGAACCGACGGGGGAAGAAAACCTATTTCCTGCGCAAATTTCTTCCGTATACCTTTGATTCTCTTTAGTAATTCACCATCCTGAGCGCGGTCAACCAGCGGTATCAGGCGGTATCCAACTTCCAGCGCCAGCACATCCACCGGCACCAGATCATCCCAACTGGCCTCCTGCGAAGCATCCGGCACAACGGCCACTGGACTCGCCTCCGGTGCCGCAATCGTCTTCGCGTTGCGTCGTATCCAGAAACCACCCAGCACGCAAAGCAGCCCAAAACCAATGAAGACCAGATGCGGCATGCCGGGCATCAATCCCAGCACGCCAAGGACGGCGCCCGAGATCATCAGCGCCTGCGAGCGCGCGAACAACTGCTCGATCATCTGCTCGCCGATATTTTTTTCGTCGCCGACGCGGCTCACGATCAGGCCTGCCGCCATCGAAATGACCAGTGCCGGCACCTGCGCGACCAGGCCGTCGCCGATCGCGAGCAGCACGTAGTGGTTGACCGCAAGCGAAGGCGACAAATTGTGCTGGAGCACGCCGATGGCGAATCCGCCAATAATGTTCACCAGGAGGATAAGGATTCCGGCAACGGCATCGCCGCGCACGAATTTGCTGGCGCCGTCCATGGCGCCGTAGAACTCGGCCTGCTGCGCAATCTCGATGCGGCGCTTGCGCGCCTCGGCCTCGCCGATCAACCCCGCGTTGAGGTCCGCGTCGATCGCCATCTGTTTGCCGGGCATCGCATCAAGGGTGAAGCGCGCACTGACCTCCGCGATACGGCCTGCGCCCTTGGTAATCACCACGAAATTGATGACCACCAGGATCACGAACACCACCAGTCCGACGGCGAAATTGCCGCCCACCAGCACCTGCCCGAATGACTCGATCACCTTGCCCGCCGCGCCGGGCCCGGTGTGGCCCTGCATGAGAACGATACGGGCCGACGCCACGTTGAGCGACAGGCGCAAGAGAGTGGTGAGCAGCAGCACGATCGGAAACGCCGCGAACTCCAGAGGCTTGACCGTATTCACCGCAGCGAGCAGCACCAGTATCGACAGGGCAATGTTGAAGGTGAAAAACAGGTCCAGCAGGAATGGCGGCAGGGGCAGAATCATCATCCCCAGGATCAGCACCATTACGATCGGCACGGCAAGGCCCGTCCATTTCACACGCCTGTACCATTTCATTTGTGCGAGTTCACTCATGACAGGACCGCGTCACTTTCCAGGCCGCCCGGATCAAGGCCTTCCGGAATTTCAATGTCCGCCGGCAGATCGGGCGCCGCGACTCCAGAGGCCATGGACCGGCGCAGGCGATAGACATAGGCCAGCACCTGGGCGACCGCGTTGTACAGGGCGGCCGGGACTTCATCGCCGATGTCGGCGTGTTTGTACAGGGCGCGCGCCAGAGGCGGCGCCTCGACCATAGGCACATTGCTTGAGCTGCCCAGTTCGCGGATGTGCTGCGCCACCAGGCCCGCACCCTTTGCAAGAACCCGCGGCGCGCCCATCCGGTTGTCGTCGTAAGCCAGGGCGACGGCGTAGTGCGTCGGATTGGTGATGATGACGTCAGCCTTGGGCACCTCGGCCATCATGCGGCGCCGGGCCATTTCACGCTGCATGCTGCGAATGCGCGATTTGAGCTGCGGGTCGCCCTCCGTTTCGCGATTTTCCTCGCGCACTTCGTTGAGCGACATCTTCATGGCCGAATGGTGGCGCCACAGTTGCAGCGGAACGTCAATGAATGCGACCAGCACCATGGCACCGATCAATGCAAGAAACGCCGTCAGAAGGGTTTCTCCGGTCACACCCAGCGCGACGGGCAACTCCATGGCGGAGAGCTGGCCCGCGGGCTCCACGAACTTCCAGAGAAGCGCGGCCAGAACCGCGGTCAGCAATCCGGCTTTCGCCAGGGCTTTCAGAAGTTCGGTCAGACCGTGTGTCGAGAACATCCGCCCCAAGGTTGTCAGCGGCGTGAATCGTTCAAAATCGAATTGAACCGCCTTCCATGAAAAGACCCAGCCTCCCATCAGCAGGGGCGCGAGTATGGCGGCCAGCACCAGCGCGCCCAGCAGGGGAGCCGCGGCAATCAAGCCCTCCAGAGACAGATCCACCAGCCTTGCAAACATGCGGTGGGTGTCAAATGCGTCAACAGGCGTGACGCGAAGACCGGCACCGAGGATGCCCCGGAAATCGCCAATGAACTTTTCCCCACCCCACCAGAATGCGAGCGCCGCGCTGCCGAGCAGCATGACGCTGGCCAGTTCGGTAGAGCGCCCGACCTGCCCCTCCTCGCGCGCCTTGTCCAGGCGTCGCTGGGTCGCCGGTAAGGAACGTTCCTGGCTGGAACTCTCTGCCATGATTGGGGGCGGTTATCCGCGCTTGCCAGTCGCCAAAAGGCCGCTAGCAGGCCGTCAAACCGGAAACGTCGAATGCCTGCAGCACACCCGTGCGCTGCATGGCGATTATTGCGAAGGGCAACGCCGACAAGATCCATCCCAGCGGACGGCAGGGCATCGAATCTTCGGGTTCCAGCCGCGGGGTACGACGGTGACCCGTCGGAGCGATGCGCGTTTCAACCGCGCCACCCTTCGGGGGAAACGGAACAACAAATGGCGGCAATGATGCCGGCGAAGGCAAGGACGGCGTGGCTAGGAACATGTGAACCCCCGGTTTCCGGACAAGGTTGTCTCGGATTACAAGGGGAACTTTAGCCAGCGGCCGCCTTCCGCGGTCTTGGGATAAGAGGCGCTTTTCCGCATCTACTCCCCCATGCCGCACCGTCGCGGCGGAAACCCGCCGCCGCGCAAACCCAAGGCTAGAAGCCCAGACTCTCCAGAAGGTCATCCACCTGGGCCTGGCCCTGGACCACGTTGGGATTGCCCTCCGGGTTGATGACCGGCCCCGCAAGCCCCTCGGGTTCGACAATTTTCGCGCGCTGCTCTGCGGGTGATGAATCCAGCAGCAATTTCAGCAACTGGGTTTCGAGCCCCTGCGCCACGCTGATCACGCGCTTTAGGACCTGGCCGCTCAGGTCATGGAAGTCCTGGGCGAGAATGATCTGGCTGAATTTGTCATTGGTCTCCGCGGTGGCAACGCCGATGTCGGCGATAAATTCATCCACCTCAAGCCGGGAGGTGCCATCCCAGCTGCCGGAAAACGCCCGAGCCCGCTCAGCCAGGCCGGACTGGATTTCCTTTCCCGCCTCCGCGGCGCAGAGCACCTTCTCCGCAGCCTGGCCGGTGATCTTCTCGATGTAGCCGAGGCGCTCGCGCGCATCAGGCAGTGCGCTGACAGCGGATTCAACGGTGCCCCCGAGTTCGCACATGGCATCGTGCAGCTGCCGGGTCAGCATGCCCACCCGCAGAAACATCTCGTGCGGGCTGAGTTTGGAGCAGTCCTCGTCCATGTCCGGCAACATGTGCATGGCGGCGTTACCCATTGGAATCTCCCGTTACTTTTGAAGTTTCTGCATGATCTTCGCGAGCTTTTCCTCGAGCGTCGCCTTGGTGAACGGCTTCACGATGTAACCGCTCGCCCCCGCCTGCGCCGCGGCGATGATGTCCTCCTTTTTCGCCTCGGCGGTCACCATCAACACCGGCAACTCCTTGAGGGACGGCTCGGCCCTTATGGACTTGAGCAGGTCAAACCCGTTCATGTTGGGCATGTTGATGTCGCTGACCACAAAATCAAACCCGCCGCCCTTGAGTTTGGCCAATGCGGCAACGCCGTCTTCCGCCTCATCGGCATTGCCAAAGCCGATTTCCTTCAACAGGTTGCGGACGATGCGCCGCATGGTCGCAAAGTCATCGACAATCAGGAACTTCATTTCCGCAGTGCTCATGGCATTTCCTTTGCAAGGGATCAGTTTTTAGGAGCCAGCACGGTGCCGGCTTCCTCGGCATTGCCCACATCCACGGACGCGCCGTCGCGCAGCAGCGCCTCCTCGGTTTTCTTGTTCATCACCACGATGCTGATGCGACGGTTGCTCGGACTGAACGGATCCGCCGCATTGAACAGCGTCGAGGACGCAAGCCCCACCACTCTCACGATCTTCTTGTCGTCCATGCCGGCTGCCATAAGCTCCCGCCGGGAGGCATTGGCGCGGTCGGCCGACAGTTCCCAGTTGCTGTAGCCGCGCTCGCCCGAAGCATAGGGTGCCGCATCGGTATGGCCGCCGAGGGAGATCTTGTAATTGACGTCGTTGAGAACCGTCCCGATCGCCCGCAACAGTTCCCGGGTGTAATCCTTGAGCACCGCGCGCCCCAGGTCGAACATCGGCCGGTTCTGGGCGTCAACGAGCTGTATGCGCAATCCCTCGGTGGTGATGTCGATGAGAATCTGGTTGCGGTAGGCCTTCAGCAATTCCTTGCTGTCGATCATCGCCTCGACCTTCTGCTTGATCTGCGACAGTTCGATCGACTCCTGGCGCGCCATCTCGGCCTTGGCCGCCTGGAAATTGATGGTTTTCTTGCTCAGCGGCATGTCGCCGTTTCGCACCTGACCATTGCTGCGCGTCAGATCGGTGCCGCCCCCCTTGAGAATCGACGAACTGTCGCCACTGCCGGCCCCCCCCGCCATCGCAACTTTCAGCGGTGTCTGGAAATAGTCCGCAATCCCGTTAAGGTCACCCTTGGTGGTGGAACCCAGCAGCCACATCAGCAGGAAGAACGCCATCATCGCGGTCACGAAGTCCGCATACGCGATCTTCCAGGCCCCGCCGTGGTGTCCGCCGTGTCCGCCTTTCTTGATGCGCTTGACGATGATCAGTGGTTTGTCGCCGCCCTTTTTCTCTGCCATGGCTCTTTCCTAGTCTGATTTGTAACCGGTATTCCAACCGGCCGGTTCCCGCCTAGCGCGACTTGGCCGCGCGCACATGCTCATCCAGTTCGGCGAAGGTCGGGCGCTCGGTGGAGTACAGGACCTTGCGTCCGAATTCGACGGCCAGTTGTGGCGCGTAGCCATTCATGCTCGCAAGCAGCGTCACCTTGACGCATTGCAACTGTTTGGTGGCGTCATCCAGCTTTTGCTCGAGAAGGCCTGAAAGCGGCCCGACGAATCCGTAGGCCAGGAGAATGCCGAGAAACGTTCCGACCAGCGCGTTGGCGATCAGCATGCCCAGCTCGGCCGGTGGAATGCCGACGGAGGCCATCGTATGCACCACGCCCATCACCGCGGCGACAATGCCGAAGGCGGGCAGTCCGTCGCCAACCTTCTGTATCGCGGTGGCAGGGATGCCGCCCTCGTGGTGATGGGTGTCGATCTCGTTGTCCATCAGGTTTTCGATTTCCATGGGATTGAGGTTGCCACTCACCATCAGGCGCAGATAATCGGTAAGAAACTCGATCAGGTGGTGATCGGCGAGCAGGTCCGGAAACTGAGAGAACAAAGCGCTCTCCTCGGGCGCCTCGACGTCGCGCTCGATCGACATCAGTCCCTCCTTGCGGATCTTGTTGAGCACACCATAGAGCAGCCCCATCAGCGCCATGTAGCGCGCCTTGCTGTATTTGGAGCTCTTCAGAACACTGGGCAGGGCCTGTAGCGTGGCCTTGAGCACTTTTGCGGAGTTTCCAACCAGGAATGCCCCGGTGGCAGCGCCGCAGATCATCAACACTTCGATGGGCTGCATCAATCCCGACATATGGCCGCCCGCAAGGGCGAAGCCGCCAAACACGGAGCCGACAACGATAAGGTATCCGATGATGACTAGCACGTTTCGCCCTGTATCCGGTTGAACAAGAGGCGGTCTGTTCCCGCGATTTCTCGCAGTCAAGGACCGTGTCCTGTTTTCGGCAGTGGCGCCGCAAACTTAAGCGGGGAATCGAAGTGTGGTCGCTGATCCCGGTCAGGAGTTGCAGATTCCGTTCAATGCTTCAGGCAGCCTGGGCAAGCTCCCTGGCCGCCTTGGTGGTTTTTCCGGCGCGGGCGGGCATGTGGCACAAGCCACAGCGATAGTTCGCATGCAGGTCGCCCGCGTGCACGACAAAACTGCCCTTGCAGCTGGCGCAGGAGGTCGTGCACAACATGCCGGCATCGACGAACTTCACCAGCCGCCAGGCGCGGGTGATGGACAGCACGGCCTCACCACCGTTCATTCCCACATGTTCCATATAGAGCTGGTAGGCCTTGATGATCGCATCGATCTCCTCCACTTCGGAGGATTTGCTCAGATACTCGTATATCCCCAGGAAAAGCGACGAATGAATGTTCGGCTGCCAGGCCATGAACCAGTCCGTTGAGAACGGGAGCATTCCCTTGGGCGGAGATTTACGGTGAATCTCCTTGTACAGGCGAAGAAGTCGCTCGCGGCTGAGCGAAATCTCCGACTCGAGCAGTTGCAGCCTTGCGCCCAGGCGGATCAGCTTGGCGGCGCGCTCCACTTCCCGGGCATCGCCCACGACACTGCGCAGTTTATGCATGTCAGGCTGCCTGGGCGAAATCTTGGGATATCAATATCCCGGCATGCGCGACGCTTGCGGCGCGGTCGCGGCTGTGCCCGGTCAAGAGGTTCCACACGAGCTGGTCGTCGAAACGGAAACGGCACATCAGCAGATTGCTGGCCGCCACCTTGAGAATCTGCCCCGGGCTGAGGGAAGCGATGAGTTCCGCCGTTTCGGCGCTGATCCCAAGGCGGTAGAGCGCCTGCTCGAGATCCTCACGGATCAGGTTCTGGGCAAGCATCAGATAAGAGAGATTGGTTTCACGAATTTCCTCGAGCAACCTGTCGGTGGCGGTCGGGGCCTTCGTGGTTTTTTCAGCAAGGTTCAGCATGATTTTCTCCAGTTTCTTATTTGGGGGCCGATACACCGGGTGGACGGGCTCGGGTCGTTTCTTTGTTGCCTTTGTTTGATGGACCGAATCATGCGCCAGCCTGTTTTCGCCTGACATCGGAAAGCACCGCATTCCGTGCTAGGCAGGTCTCCGACAATCTCGTAGGCAATCTTCCTACTGGACACAGCCCGTGATGACATTCGCATAGCAGTCGAATTGCAGGCCGTTTCGGTGGCTGCTCCGCACTAGAAGAGTCCACGTCCTTCGATACATTGCTGGTCGGGCCGGACTCAGGAAGGAGCCGGGATGCCGCAGGAAAACAGCATCGGAAACTGCCAAATCCTAAAGTTCGAGAACAGTGAACCGATAAACCTCACAGCGGCGGGCTGCGAAACCGGTCCACCCGGACCAACACAGTGCCGCACCCGTTTAACTTTCTATAAAGGAGAGCCACATGGCTCAGGTAATCAACAGCAACATCGCGTCAATGAACGCACAACGCAACCTCAATGCAAATGGTTCAGCGCTTGCCACATCTTTGCAGCGCCTGTCATCGGGCCTGCGCATCAACAGCGCCAAGGACGACGCTGCCGGCCTGGCGATTTCCGAGCGGTTCACTTCGCAAATCCGCGGCCTGAACCAGGCGGTGCGCAATGCCAACGACGGCATCTCCCTCGCGCAAACCGCGGAAGGCGCCCTGGGCACGGTTTCGGACAACCTGCAGCGTATCCGCGAACTGGCGGTTCAGTCGGCCAACGGCACCAACAGTTCGTCCGACCGCGCCGCGCTTCAGTCGGAGGTCAGCCAGTTGAAGAGTGAAATCGACCGCGTCGCAACGGCCACCGACTTCAACGGCGTGAAGCTGCTTGACGGCACGTTCAACAACCAGCAGTTCCAGGTCGGCTCCTCGGCCAACCAGACCATCACCATGTCCTCCATCTCCAGCGCCAAAACCGGTGACATGGGCACAAGCTACCTCGCGTCAAGCACCGGCGCTGCCGTCAGTGCCGCCGCGCTGGTCGCCGGCGACGTGGCCATCAACGGCGTATCGGTGGGTGCGTCAACCGCCGGTACCGGTGCCGGACAAACCGCCGACAGCGCATGGGCCAAGGCCGCCGCGATCAACGCCGCCTCGGGCACTAACGTCACGGCCGTGGCAAACTCGACAGCCGTCGCAGGCGCAGCAATGACGCCGGCAGCAACGGCTGGCGCGATCACCATCAACGGCATCAACACCACTTCCGTAAGTACCCTTGGCGTTACCGGCTCCGCCGATCGCGCCTCGGTGATTTCCGCAATCAACGCCATAAGCGCCGCAACCGGCGTTGTCGCGACGGATTCCGGCGCGGACGGCACGGGTGTATCGCTGGCCGCAGCCGATGGCCGCAACGTCACCGTCGCACTGGGTGGCACGCTGACCGCCGCTTCGAGCGGCCTCACGGCAGCCACGACGCGCAGCACGATCACCGTGACCAGCACCTCCAGCTCGGGCATCACGATGGGCGGCGCAGCCGCAGCCAAGGCCGGAACCATCGCGTCAGCTGCGGCATCGCTGACAGGCAACGCCGTTTCGACACTGGATATCTCCACCGTTGCCGGCGCCAATGCGGCGATCACCTCGATCGACGCCGCGCTGTCCTCGGTCAACAGCTCCCGTGCAGGTCTGGGCGCGTATCAAAACCGCTTCACCTCGGCCATCTCCAATCTGCAAAGCACGGCGGAGAACATGACCGCAGCGCGTTCGCGGATTCAGGACACCGATTTCGCGCACGAAACATCGCAACTGACCCGTGCGCAGATTCTGCAGCAGGCCGGCACCGCGATGCTGGCACAGGCCAACGCGCTGCCGCAAAGCGTGCTCACCCTGCTGCGCGGCTAATCCGCACACCGGGACGTCGGACCGTGAATCGAAAGCATTCGATCTGCGGTCCGATTGAAACCAGGCATTTTTCCGGGAACGGCAGATGATCGCCCACCCCGGGAATCGGCCCGAATCCGTTGAAAATCAGCGGATTGGGGTCGATTCAGGAAAACAAGGCCGGACCTCATGAACACGATGCTCGATGCCGCCACCCGGGAAGTGCTGCGCCAGATTCAATCACCTGAGGCGATTGCCATCAGCCGCGCATTGAGTCGAACCCAGAGCGCGCTTCTGCAAACCAGGGCCTGAACGACATGGCCACGATTTCCGCGCCGGGCATAGGATCAAATCTGGATGTGAACGGCATCGTCACGCAGTTGATGAGCATAGAGCGCCAGCCCCTCACATCACTCTCCAAGGACCAAAGCAGTTATCAGGCCCAATTGTCGGCGTACGGAAGCCTCAGGAGTTCACTCGCGACATTCCAGAATTCCGTGCAGACCATGGAAACCGTGGCGACCCTGGATGCAGTAAAGATAAATTCCTCGGACACCACGGTTCTGACGGCCACAACAGGCACGGGCGCGTCGCTCGGTACACATGACATTGAAGTCACCAACCTGGCCGCACAGCACAAGCTGAATTCAACCGCATTTACCGATTCCGCCAGCGGCGTCGGGACCGGCCAAATCACATTCCAGTTCGGCACCTATGACAGCGGAGCCAACACGTTTTCCCTTAACAACAAGAAGGCCACGCAGACGATCACCATCGGGGATGCGCAAAACAGCCTTGCGGGCATCCGCGATGCCGTTAACGCGGCGAAAATCGGGGTATCGGCCTCCATTGTCAACGATGGAAGCGGCAGTCGCCTCGTATTTACCTCGGCGGACAGCGGCGCAGCCAACAGCCTAAAAATCACCATCGCAGATGCGGACGGATTGAACAGTGACAGCACCGGCCTGTCGAGGCTTGCATTCGACCCGACGGCGGCAGCGGGAAGCGGCAAGAATCTGACCCAGGCAACTGTGGCGCGCGATGCCGCCCTGAAAATTGACGGCGTCGCGGTAACCAGCAGTTCCAACACCGTTTCCAACGCCCTCGAGGGGGTGACGCTCAGCCTGGCCAAGGCCAATCCGGTCAGCACGGTCAGCACGGTCAGTGTCCAGGTTACGCGCGACAGCACCGCCATCCAGTCGAGCGTCGGCGCCTTCGTGCGTGCCTACAACGACATCAACAAGACCATCGGCAACTTTATCGCCTATGACCCCGCGACCAAGCAGAAGGGATTCCTGCAGGGCGATGCCGTGGCGGTTGGCATGCAGCAGGGACTCAGAAGCGTGATGAACACCCCGATTGCGGCACTGAGCGGCAAGCTGACGCGTCTGTCGCAGATCGGCGTTTCGTTCCAGAAGGATGGCACGCTGACGCTGGACTCCTCCAAGCTCCAGACAGCCATCGACGGTAATTTCGATGGCATCGCCGGATTGTTTTCGCCCGTCGGAAAGTCAAGCGACACGCGCGCAAGCTATGTCGCTGCCACGAGCGACACAAAACCCGGCGCCTATCCGGTCAACGTAACCCAGGCAGCCTCACGCGGGAAAGTCACCGGCAGCGATTTAGCCGGACTCACTGTGACGGCCGGCGTCAATGACAGCCTCGTTGTGCAGGTCGATGGCACCACCGCAACGGTGACCGTGGGCGCGGGGACCTATGCAAGTGCAGGCGCCCTGGCATCGGAAGTCCAGTCGCGCATCAACGGCACGACCGCATTCGCCAGTGCGGGAATCAGCGTCGCCGTCGGGGAGTCTTCGGGAACTCTCTCCATCACCTCCAGCGGCTTCGGATCCACATCTTCAGTAACCATCCAGCCGGGGACTGCATCGACAAACCTGTTCGGCGCCGCTCCTGTCGCCGCCGCGGGCGTGGATGTCGCCGGAACCATCAACGGCGTTGCCGCCATTGGATCAGGGCAGATGTTGACCGGCGCGGCCAGGGACGCAAGTTCCGGCCTTGCAGTGAGAGTCACCGCAAGCGCGCCAGCATCTTTGGGAAACATCCAGTTTTCCAGAGGCTACGCAACACAGCTCAAGGCATGGTCGGCCGACCTGCTCGCCAGTAAAGGCGCCATCTCCAGCCGTTCCGAAGGACTGAATGCCCGGCTCAAGGGCATTGCCAACCGGCAGGATGAATTGAACAACCGCCTGACGGCGGTGGAAAAACGCTATCGCACGCAATTCTCCGCGCTCGACGCAGCCATTGGCAGCATGAACACGACCAGCAGCTATCTGACAACCCAGTTGGCGAAATTACCCTAGTTTTTGGATAAAGATTGACGAAGAACAACCGTAATCCAATTACACATTTCAAATCAATACCTGGAGAGAGACCATGAGCTTCGCCAATCTGTCAGCCGCAAAGGCTTACGCCACCATCGGCCTTGAAACCGGGGTGCCCTCTGCGGAGCCGCATCAGTTGATCTGCATGCTGTTTGAGGGGGCGCTCGTCGCCATCTCCCAGGCCAGACAGCATATGGTCGCAAAGAACCTCCCCGCGAAGGGACTGGCCGTGTCGAAGGCCGTGCAGATCATCGAAGAAGGCCTCAAGGCGAGCCTGGACCTTCGGGCCGGCGCAGACCTGGCCAGGCAACTCTGGCAACTCTACGAATACATGAGCCGCCGGCTGCTTCTGGCCAGCCTGAACAATGAGATCTCCGGAATGGATGAAGTACTGAGGATACTCGGCGACCTGAAGGAGGCCTGGGAGTCAATCGATCCGAGGACATCCAATGCGCAAAATGCCATGGTCCTGCCACTGGCCAAAGCCGCCCCGCCGTCAGGCGCCCGGTATCGCGGCTGAACCCCATGGAGAACCTGGTTCTGGACTGTTACGAAAAGATATCGACCGCATCGACCCGGATGCTTGCCGCGGCAAGCAACGGCGACTGGGATGCACTGATCGAAGCCGAGAGTGATTGCTCGGCGATCGTGAACCGCCTGCAGGTCCTGGGGGAGAACGGCCCTCTGAGCGATGATGGCGCCCGCCGGAAAATGCAAATCATCCGCAAGGTACTGGCCGAAGATGCGCAGATCCGCGCGCTGACACAGCCATGGTTGAACACCCTTGAATCCCTGCTTCGTGGCCAGGTGTCGCAACGACGCCTGCGCGACATGTACGTCTGAAAAAGCCCCGCGATCAATTGAAAGTTCACGATGGACGTGTCAGCCGAGCAAATATCGCTGGAAGCCGCGAACACGCGTGCCGTCATTCCATTGGCGAGGACGAGGCAAGCCGGTGAATCGCTGCTGCTTGCAATCAATGCCGCAACCCCGGATCCGCTCGCGGGTATCGCAAAGGGAAACACCGAACTGAGTCCGCTGGCGGTGCTGCTGGGCCGACTGACCAGCGTCGCCGCAGACGAGACACCGGCTGCCGCAGCGCCCCTGTCCGAAATGCCGGTCCTTCCCAAAGACATGGCGAAAGGCCTGCAAAAAAGCTTTGCGCAAAGCGGCCTGTTCTACGAGTCGCACCTTGCCCTGTGGGCGGATGGGAAGCATTCGATTGAAAACCTGCGCCTGGAACCGCAGGCGCGCCAAGCCGCGGATGCGCCCGCGCCCGAGGGCAAACCGGTCGCGGTGCCGGGATCGCCCGTAGCGGAAAGCCTCGAACCGCTGGTGCGCCGCCAGCTGGATCTTATCGAGAATCCCGTGCTGGTCTGGCGGGGCGACGTGTGGCCGGGACAAAGCGCCAGCCTGGAGATGCGACCCGAACAG
>CAIUKQ010000086.1 GCA_903899705.1 uncultured beta proteobacterium | reverse complement strand
GCGATGGTCGGCACATCCGGCAATTGCGGGAAACGCTTCAGGGAACCAGCGCCGAGTATCAACATCTGTCCGGACTGCACCAGCGGCGCGGCGGCCGCCACGGTCGTCCACGCGAGCTCGATTTCGCCACCGAGCAGCGCCGTGGCAGAGCGCGAACTGCCCTCGCTGAAACCTATCGGTGTCAGCTGGATGCCGGTTTCATTCATCAGATAGACGCTGGCAAAAAATGAATCGCTACCCGTTCCGCCATGACCGATATTCAGTTTGGTGGGATTGGCCTTGGCATAGGCCAGCATGCCCTGGATATCCCGGAACGGCGTGTTCTTGGGATTGGAGACCAGAATGCGGGGCTGGCTTGCCACGCGCGAGATCGGCGCGAAATGCTTCAGCGGGTCGTAATCCTCGCTCTTCGCAGCCTCGACGGTAAACGAACCGCTGTCGCAATAGAGCGTATAGCCATTCGGTTGCGCTGCGGCAACAACCTCGCGACCGATCGCGCCATTGGCGCCTGGCCGGTTTTCGATGATCACGGGCTGACCCCATCGCTCCGACAGCTTATGCGCGACGATGCGGCAGGTTGCGTCGGTGCTGCCGCCGGCGGCCACCACCACGATCACCCGGACAAGCCTTTCCGGAAACGCCGCTTCGACCGGCGTGGCGCCGAGCATCCATGTCGCTACAAAAAGGCCAGTCGTCAGAAGAGAGAGTATTTGGCGCATATTGTCCTCCCTGTTTTTGTTTACCGCGGTCGTTCAGACCGGCTTGTACAACATGTTAATCTTATTCAAAGCATATAACATACCAACTCTCCTGACGAACGGATATTGCCCTGTGCGATGTGCGATGGCATATTTTTGCGAAAAGGTGAATTCGGGAGGATTGGACCATGCAGATATCCGTCGTATCGCAAACACCGAGCTGGGATCTGGGCGACACCCGCGGAGGTAACCTCGACTACCGCTACCTTCTTGAGGGCGACGACAGTTCGCCCGGCAATTATCATCTCGGTGTTTCGGCTTCGGCCGACCAGGATTACCTCACGCCGCGACACCGCCATAATTTCGAGCAGATCCGTTTCCCGCTGGAAGGCGCGTTCGAATATGGCAAGGATCAGGTTCTTCCCGCAGGCTGGGTCGGCTATTTTCCGGAGGGTGTCTATTACGGGCCGCAGATCCTGCACAAGGGCATTGTCCTGATGCAGGTTCAGTTCGGCGGCGCCAGCGGCAGCGGCTATCTGAGCAAGGAACAGCGCCAGGTCGGACTCGATGGCCTGCGCAATCGCGGTCATTTCGAAAAGGGCGCCTTCACGTATATTGACGATAAAGGTCAGCGTCATCGCCAGGATGCCTATGAAGCAATCTGGGAGCAGGCCGCGGGCCGCAAGTTACAGTATCCCGAACCGCGCTATAAGGACCTGGTCATCATGAACCCGGCAAATTTTGCGTGGATCAAGGACCCGGCGGCGCCGGGCGTGGAACGCAAATGGCTGGGAACATTCACCGAGCGCGAGCTGCGCGTCGGGTTTGTGAAGCTTGAGGCGCAGGCATCTTTCACCATTGGCGAACACGACGCGCCGGAGCTGCTGTTTCTTCATCGGGGCAGCGTTTCGTGCCGCGGCTCGGACTATCCCGCGCGCACCGCCTTCGGGACCAAACCCAAGGAAGGCCCGGTCACCATCACCGCTCGTGAACCGAGCGAATTTCTCTACTGTCAGATGCCGCGCTTCTGATCAAACATTTCAGGGATAGCACCCGGCATTGCGGGCGCGAGCGATTACCAGTGGTGTGACGACATCCAGGAGCGGCGTCGACACGCCAGCCTGGCGCGCGAGTTTCTGCAGGGCAACATACTGAGCATCGATCTCAACTGGCCGCCCCCGCTCGAGATCCTGAAGCATCGAGGCCTTGTGGTGGGAACCGAGTCGGCTGGTACTGGTGCGCAGGCGATCGGGATC
>CAIUKQ010000085.1 GCA_903899705.1 uncultured beta proteobacterium | reverse complement strand
ATGATGTTCACCGAGAAGCGGATCATCTCCCAGGCGGGAATCTTCGCGCCCTTGTAAGAGGGATGCGGCGCACGCGCGTAGGGCAGGCCGTAGACGTGGTCCATTTCCAAAGTGGTGAGAGGCAGCGGTGGCGGGTTGAGCCATACATCGCGCGCCGCGTCCCCCGTTCCGTGGGCCTGCACCATGGCCCGCGCATTCCCGGGGTTGGATTCCAGATGAAAGGTGCGCGAGGCATGCGCGTACATCACCGGATCCTGGCTGACCACTTCATAAGCGGGCAGTCGCACCACTGTGCGTGCGCGATCCGCTTTTTTTGCGGCAAGGCGTTGCTCGCGGGTGACGAACTGGATGGGGGCAACCATCGGCATGGCCGCTGCCGTTTCGGATGGCGGGGCCTTGGGCGCGACGGGCTCCATGGCATAGGGGTCTGCATGCACCGGCGGGGCCCCGGGGGTATCGACCGTGGTGGAGTCCGCCTCGCTCCAGCCCTCCGGCCGCCAGCCGTGCGGCACCATGTAGGCGGTGCCACGCAAGTTTTTGATTTCACTTATTTGTTCGCCTTTGGCGACACGGTGCGCAAGCTCCACCAGCGCTCGCTCGGCATTGCCGAACAAAAGAATGTCGGCTTTCGAATCCGGCAGGATGGAGCGGCGAACCTTGTCCGACCAGTAGTCGTAATGCGCGATACGCCGCAGGCTGGCCTCGATGCTGCCGATCACAAGACCCGCGTCGGGAAAGGCTTCGCGGCAGCGCTGCGAATAAACGATGACCGCGCGATCGGGTCGGCGATTGGGGTCTGCGTTCGGTGTGTAGGCATCATCGGAACGGATGCGCTTGTCGGCGGTGTAGCGGTTGACCATGGAATCCATGTTGCCCGCGGTTACCCCGAAGAACAGGTTCGGCTTGCCCAGCTTCTTGAAATCATCGGCCGAGTGCCAGTCGGGCTGGCTGATGATGCCGACGCGAAACCCCTGCGCCTCCAACAGCCGGCCCACCAGCGCCATGCCGAAACTCGGATGGTCGATGTAGGCATCGCCGGTGACGATGACGATGTCGCAACTGTCCCAGCCGAGCGCGGCCATTTCCTCGCGCGAAGTCGGCAGGAAAGGGGCGATGCCGAAACGCTGCGCCCAGTATTTGCGATAGGAAAAAATCGGTTTCGGGGCTTCGGTGGCGGCAACGGCGGTGGTGGCGGTGGTCATAGAGCGGATTGTAGGCGCTATCGGCCCTTGAAAGCCCCGGATTGCCAAACGATTCGGCCGCGCCGGCCCCGTCCCTGCCGCTATGTGGCGAACGGCTCCCAGGCTTTTTTCACCTGCGGGCGCGCGGCGATGGCGTCGTGCCAGCGCTTGACGTTGGGGTGGGCGTCCAGTCCGATCTGGTTGATGCCATGAAGGTGAATGTCCGGATACATCGAGATATCTGCAACCGAGTACGCGCCCGCCACGTATTCGTTATCTGCAAGATGCCGGTCGAGAACCCCCAGCATGTCCTTCAGCAGATCGGTGAAGTGCTTCTTGGCGGCGGGCACATCCTCCTTGGAGCGCACCACGAAGTGACCGAACTGCTGCGCGAGCGTGGTGAACGTGGCCGAACCGTAGAACAGCCATTGGTCGACTTTGATCCGTGCAACTGGGTCTGCGGGATAGAGGCCGTTGCCGGCCTTTTCTCCGACATACTTCAGGATCGCGCCGGATTCGCACAGCGTGATCCGTTGTCCGCCCGGTCCCTCCGGATCGACAATCACGGGGATCTTGTGGCCCGGACTGATTTTCAGGAACTCCGGATCGAACTGCTCGCGCTTTGGCAGATTCACCGGATGCAGTTTGTACGGCAACCCGCTTTCTTCCAGCGCCTGCCGTCCCTTGTAACCGTTGTCCGTGATCCACGTATAGAGATCGATCATTGCAGCCTCCCCTCCGGAATTTGACGCCGGAAGATTAGCAGACCTCGGATAGCCGCACGCAGGCGTGCCGCCGGGCGTGAAGACGGCCGTCTTCACCGCCATCCGAGACCATGACGTAAAACGTCGAAATGGTTAAGCTGTATTTTTTTTGCATCAGGAACAGCCGATGATTGCGTCGCCCGCCGTGGAGATCTCCGCAGACATGACGGTTCCGGTCATTGACCTGGGCCCGTATCTGGGCGGGGCATCCAATGCACTTGAGCGGACGGCAATGCAGTTGCGTGAAGCCAGTGCATCTCTCGGTTTCTATTTCATCGCCAACCACGGTATCGATCAGGGGTTGATCGATCGCGTGTTTGTACAGGCCGAGCGTTTCCACAGCCTGCCGCTTGAGCACAAGCTTGCGGTGCGCGCCGGCAAGACCACCATCGGTTATCTGCCCTTGGGTGGCCAGACGCAGAACACCTCGGTGTATGCGAAAAGCGTTCATCCGGATCGCAGTGCCTCGTTCTACATCCGTGCCGAATATCCGCCCGACCATCCGGACCGGATTGCGGGGAGGCCGTGGGTACTCGATAACCGTTGGCCCGAAGACCTGCCGGGATTCCGGGAAACAACGCTTGAATACTACGGGGCGATTTCAGGACTCGGCTACCGGCTGTTGCGGCTGCAGGCGGTCGCGCTGGATTTGCCGGAGGACTATTTTGTCAATCACGACGCGTTCAAACCTTCAAACGGAACCCTGCGCCTGCTGCACTACCCGCCGCGCGATCCGGCCAATGAAGGGCAATTCGGCATTGGCCCGCATACCGATTATGGCTATTGCACGCTGCTTGCGCAGGCGAAGGTGCCGGGTCTTGAGATTCTGACGCGCTCGGGCCAGTGGATTCAGGCGCCGGTACCCGACGGACATATCCTTGTCAATAACTCCGACATGTGCCGGCGCTGGACCAACGACCGGTTCCGCTCAGCGCCGCATCGGGTCATCAATGCCAGCGGCCGCGAGCGATATTCGATCCCGTTCTTCTTCGGCGTCAGGAATGACGTGAAGCTCGCGTGCTTGCCGACCTGCCAAGGTGTTGATAATCCGGCGAAATATCCGCCTTTGTCGTATGGCGAATATTTCGCGGAAATTCGAAAGAAGAATTACGACCTGCCGAAGGATTGACCCCGGTTTGGCAGCAGGGCTTGGCAAAACCTGAGAAACTACGCCGCACTTTTTCGAAGCAACCCCGACTATCAGGAGACAACATGAACAAACCCGCAGACTTGCCGGCGCAGGCAGGCGCAAATTTCTACAAGGAACACGGTGCGGACGAATGGACCGACGCCGTTGTCTCGTCCATGAAGCTGGGCGGCGTCGACAACATGTTCTTCGTCTCCGGCACCGAACTGGCCTATTACCAGGAGGCCATTGTCAAGGCCGAGGTCAAGGGCTGGCCCGCGCCGAAGCTCATCACCATGCTGCATGAATCGGTGGCTTTGCATGCCGCCATTGGTTCCGCCGCCGTCAGCGGCAAGCCCTCGGTTGCGGCCGCGCACGTGGATGTGGGTACGTTGCACTTTGGTGCCGCTATTCACAGCGCCTGGCGCGCCAATGCGCCGGTGATGTTGACTGCCGGAAATGCGCCGCGCGCGTTTCCAGGTTCCATGCCCGGCGCGCGCAACAGCCCCGTGCAGTGGGTGCAGGAGCCGCGCGACCAGGGCGAAATCGTTCGCCAGTACACCAAGGCCGACCACCGCATGGAGTACATGGACAACCCCGGCATGATGGTCAGCCGCTTGTTGCAGATGGCCATGGGCGATCCCAAGGGCCCGGTCTACATGACCATGCCGCGTGAGATCGCGATGCTTCCCTATCCGGGTACGGCGCGTTTCCCCACGCGATATGAACTGGGCGAATCGCGTCCGGTGGTCCCCTGCCAGGATGACGTGAAGACCATCGCCAAATGGCTGGTGAAGGCGCAGAACCCCTGCATCTACACCGCGCGCACCGGAGCCGATCCTTCGGCCGTGCCCGAACTGCAACGCCTGGCCGAACTGTTGGGCGTGCCGGTGATGGACTCCGGGTCGAGTTACCTCAACATGCCCAATTCGCATCCCCTGTATGGCGTGGGCCCCGCGACGCGCGAAGTCGATGTCGCGCTGGTGCTCGATTGCGTGCGGCCCTGGTCGCCGGATCCCGCCAACTCGCCACCCGCCGACGCGAAGATTGCATGGATCGATCCCGACCCCGTGCAGTCGCGCTTCAAGACCATGGAGTTCCGTGCCGACCTGTGGATTGCAGCGAATTCGGGCGCGTCCCTGCGCGCCATTTTTGAAGCGGCAACCGGCATGCTCGACAAGAGCGACATGAGCCGCATCGAGGAGCGCAAGCAGCGTCTGATGAAGAAGAAACAGGAACTGTTTCAGCGCGACGAGGCGCTCGCCATCGAATCAGGCAAGAAACAGAAGCCCGACACCCGCTGGGTGAGCTATCAGGCCGGGCAGGTGATTTCGCCCGACGCGATTGTGCTCAACGATGTGACCTCGGCCTACACCTACGCGCAGGGTTACCTCAAGCGCGATGTTCCGGGCACCTACCTGAAGAGCGGCACCTCCACCGGCGGTTGGGGGTCCGGCGCGGCCTTTGGAGCCAAAATCGCGGCTCCGGAAAAAGAAGTGGTGCTGATCAGCGGCGACGGCTTCTACATGTTCGGCGAGCCCATGCCAGCCCTGTGGTCGGCGCGCCAGCACAAGGCGCCGTTCCTCTCGATCGTCGTGGTCAATGCCAGCTACAGCACCGGCACCACCGGCGTGAAGGATATCTATCCCAAGGGCTATGCCACGACGCAGAACAAATTCCCCGGCGGCCTGTTCGATCCGCCCCCCAATTTCGCCAAGCTCGCGGAGTCGGTGGATTGCTACGGGGAATACGTGCACGAGACGGCCGACGTCGGCCCGGCCATGCAGCGCGGCATGAAGCAGGTGAGGGACGGCATTCCGGCGGTGATCGCGGTTCGGGTGCCGAATCTGGTTTGAGTCGGTTGGCACAATAAAAAACGCGGCTGCTTGCCGCGTTTTTTATTTATAACCATTTGATTATTATTGGTATTTAGTCGACCAATGGAATCTTCGCCAGCTTTATCAGCTTGGCGTAGAGGGCAATGTCCGCAAGGTACTTGGCATTGAACTCTTCCGGCGTGGTGCCTGCCGGATCCGTGCCGCCCGAGCTTATGCGTTCCGCCATTTGCGGTGAACGCAGCGCGCGAACCGTCTCCGCGCTGATTTTTGCGACGATGTCGCGCGGCGTTCCGCCGGGTGCGAAAAATCCGTTCCAGCCGACGTAGTTGACGTCGGGAAACCCCGCTTCTGCTGTGGTGGGCAGATCCGGAAAGGCCTTGCTCCGCGTCGGCCCCGAGACTGCGAGCGCGCGCAGCTTTCCCACTTTGACCTGTTGCGCGATGGTTGCAGGCGGCGTGAATTCGAACTGGATTTCATTGGCCATCATGGCGGGAACTGTCTGTGCATCGCCCTTGTACGCGATCAAGGCGAAATCGATGCCGGCGCTGGATTTGAGCAATTCGCCGATGAGGTGGGGCGCCACGCCCACGCCGGGGTGGCCGTAATTGAGCTTGCCCGGATTGGCCTTTGCATAGGCCACCAGTTCCTTCATGCTGCGCGGCATGCTTGGATGCGTTACGAGCACCAGATACGTCTGGGTGATCTGGCTGATGGCGGTGAAGTCCTTGATCGGGTCAAACGGAAGTCTGCGGTACAGGCTTGGCGCAACCGCATGACCGGTGGTGGTGATCATGATGGTGTAGCCATCGGGCGCCGCCTTTGCGATCATTTCCGCGCCGATGTTGCCGCCCGCACCGGCGCGGTTTTCCACCACCACGGGCTGGCCCCATGCTTCGGTGAAGTGTTGCGCAAGCGCCCGTCCATTGAGGTCGACGCCACCGCCAGCGGTGAAGGGAACGATCATGCGCACGGTTTTGACCGGATACGATTGCGCAACTGCAACGCAGCATGCCGGCAGGATCAGCAGGGCCGACAGCCTTGTCGCCCAGGTCCTGGATTGAATTCGATTCATGTGGATCTCCTGTTTCGTAAATTCATTCTACAGTCCCTTTCCGACACTCCGCAGGGGGCGTGCTAGAGTCAATGTATGCATTCAACCGAACGGAGGCGGTCATGTCCAATGTAGTCGATGCAATTCCCGAAGCACTGCGTTCACGCTATGTCAATATCGAAAGCGTACCCTGGATACAGATGAGCGAAAAATCGTTTCGCAAAGTCCTGTTTGATGATCCGGTGTCCGGTCGCCATACGTGGCTGACGCGTCTGCTGCCCGGCGCCTCGATTCCGTTTCACGAGCATCCGGACATCGAGCAGACCTATGTGATCGAAGGGCGGCTGGTGGACGACGAGGGTGAATGCACCGCGGGCAACTTCGTATGGCGCCCGGTCGGCAGCAGGCATACGGCGCATGCGCCCGACGGCTGCGTGTTCCTCGCGTTTTTCGGCAAGGCGAGCAAGATGCTGCCGGCGAAATAATCCGCCTTCGATTGCGTCATTGCAGGCACAAGTGGTGCCTGTATCCGCGCGACCAGGTGCGGGACAAATACAATTTCAACGAATGGCGGAGCGAATGAGTCAGGAACAGGAACGAACAGTTGTCGAGGCATTGTTGCGCCCGCGGTCGGTTGCGATTGTGGGCATGTCCTCAAAGCCGAAAACCGCCGGGCATGTGGTGCTTGGCAATCTCACGCTGAATAATTTTTCAGGTGATATCCACCTCGTGGGCCGCTCGGGCGGGACGATAGAGGGCCGCCCGGTGCTGACAAGCGTTGACGAGCTGCCCGAGAATGTCGATCTCGCGGTCTTCACGCTGCCTGCATCCAATGTTCAGGAGGCGATCGAGGCCTGCGGCCGGCGCAAGGTCAGGGTGGCTGTCGTGTTTGCCGCCGGCTTTGCCGAAATGGGCGACCGCAGCGGGCAGGACCGACTCACCAGTGCCGCGCTGGCAGGAGGCGTTGCGGTGCTGGGCCCGAATTGCCTGGGCTACATCAATTACATCGACGGCATGCAGTTCGGTTTCACGGCTGCGGCGGTCGTGGAAAAGGCGGACACGCGCCAGGATCCGGCCACGGCCATCATCTCGCAGAGCGGCGGGCTGATGGCCCACGTCGCGCGGGGGCTTCAGGCCCGTGATCTGCCGGTGTCCTACACCATTTCCACGGGCAACGAGGCAACACTCGGCGTGGCCGATTTCGTCGATTACATGATCGATGATGTGAACACGCGGTCGATCGTCGCGTACATTGAGCAGGCAAGGCAGCCCCAGAGGCTGCTCGCCTCGATCCGCCGCGCGCGTGACGCCGGCAAGCCGGTGATATTGATGCTCCCCGGCCGCAGCGCCCGGGCGCATACCGCATTGACATCCCACACCGGCGCCCTTGCCGGGGACCATGCCATCACCGAAGCCATGGTGTCCCATGCCGGCGCCATCGTGGTTAACACCATGGACGAGTTGATCGATGTGGCGGAACTCGTTGCCCGCTATCCGCGATTGCCGGTCAAAGGGCCGGGCGTGATCACGTTCTCGGGGGCCGTTGTCGCCGTCGCGAATGATTTCTGCGATTCCGTCGGGCTGGACATTCCGGCGCTGTCAGGGGCCACCGTTGAAGCCCTCAAGCCGCAGTTGCCGGCGTATGCGCACACCTCCAATCCGCTGGATCTCACCACGCAACCGGTGTTT
>CAIUKQ010000084.1 GCA_903899705.1 uncultured beta proteobacterium | reverse complement strand
GAAACTGGGCGCGAACCAGACCATCCAGGTCCGACAGCAGCCCCGGTCCGATGCGAATGGCCTGTTTACGCATCGGATTGATGTGTGACTGTTCCGGCGGCAATGAGAGATCCTTTCGCACGGGCCCCATACCGTGAAGTTTCAGGATGCTCTGCCCTTCACGGGAAAGCAGAAAGTCCAGGAACAGCTTGGCGGCGTTGGGATGCCGCGCCTGGGCAGTGATGAATCCGACGCGAGAAAGATCGAGTATGTAGTCGGTGGGATAAACGATGACCAGCTCGGGATGCTGCTTCTGCAGATCTATCGCGTAGGAAGCAATAACATCATAGCCGATCCATTGTTTGCCCTCGATGATATTATCGAGCATGTCGCGGCTGGTATTGTAGAGTTGCGTGTTGGATGACGCCAGGCGGTCGAACAGATTCCAGGAATCGCGCGTGACCCACACATCCTGCGAAAGCAGCAACATGCCCACCTCGGATTTCTCCGGATTGTAGGTTGCGATCTTTCCATAAAACTTGTGCGGTTGCCCCGACAGCATCGCGTTGAACCCGGCATGCGTGCGCAGCACGTCCGCAGGCGCCAGGTAGCGGCTGTTGTAGACGAAAACGATAGGTTCCTGGGTTACGCCATAACCCAGATCCTGCCAGTGCGCCCAGCCGGGCAGCGCTCCCATTTCCGGGGTCGCATAGGAGGTGGCAAAACCATCATTGATGAGATTTTCCTGCAGGTCCATCGCCGAACTCCATATGAAATCCGCTGTCGGCTGGTTCCTGGATACCTCGGTGATGAAACGGCGATAGGTCTTGGCGCCATCTCCATCGGAATTGTAAATCTGAATGAACGGATAATGTTGGCCGAAATGAGCGAGCAGATCAGCAACTGCGGCATCCGCATGCATGACACCATAAACAACCAGCGCCTTTTCCTGTTTGGCGCGCGAAACGATATTGGAATAGGCCGTAGGGTAGCCGGGCATTGCTGCCGATGGCAGGCATGTCGCAATCAGCAGAGCCAGCAGGGCATGAACTTTCAAGTGGATTTTCCTCCGCCTGCGATTTGCCTATCCTAGCTCCGATCGAAGATCCACGCGATCATTCCGCTGCCAGGGACGCCATATTTATCAAGTTGGGGGCGGCGGCCCCCTCATTCAGGATCACCTGGGTCAGCTTGCCCATCAGCTTTTCGAGGCATTTTGGCAGATTGGCCGGATAAACCATATTCACCAACTGCCGTACCTCGGGATCGATGATACGCCGCGCTGCAAGCGCTCCGCTTTGTATTTCCCCGGCAAAAGCGCCATAGGGCGCAACCGTATGACGGCCACTATGCAGAACCAGTGAGCGCAGGAGGGCCTGGGATTCCACCTCTTGATCAACATTCAATGCGATGCCCGCGACGGCTGCGGTTTCGTCGAGCAGCCGCCGCGGCGTGCGCGCACGACAACCCAGCACCAACGGCAATCCCGCCAACTGGGATATCGAAATCGTCTTTCCCAGGCTCGGGACATCAGGCTTCGGGCCAATCACATAGAGTGGCTCGCTGTAGATGGGAACGGTCAGCAAGGGCGCCCTGCCCGCAATCAGGCAAATTGCGAAGTCGAGTTTGCCGTCGAGCAATTCCTGATGCAATTCGGGTGCATAGGCTTCTCGAAGCTGTATCCGGCTTGAATCCGGATGCAGCGACGACAACAGCACGGGCCCCAAAGCCTGCAGCGATGGTGCCAGACCGATGCGTATTTTCCTGTGATTGTCCGTCAGCGTGGTCATGGCACGCTTGGCATTTTCGACGGCGGCAAGGATGGACACAGCATGGTCCATGAAGGTCTCACCAGCCTGGGTAAGCGAAACACCCCGCGCATGCCGCTGCAGGAGGCGGACCTGCAGTTCGTCTTCCAGTTGTTTTACCTGATATCCCAGGCCAGGCTGCGATACCCGGAGATTTCGACTGGCTGCCGCAAAACTGGAGCTGCGCACCACAGCAACAAAATCGCGTAATTGTCTCATATCCATGTTCGCCCCTGCCGATTGCCCAATCTCTGTCAGGATCGACCACGCTCGAAGAGCGTCCATAAACGCTACTCCCAGAAGCTGTCAGTTAGCTGTCATGCTTTATCTTGCGGCGCACCATGGCAGCGCCGCTCGGTCTGGTATCGGGGGTTGGGTGAGCCTTCAAGTTCGCTTACGGGGCGCGCAGCGCGATGGTGAGGCTCTCTCTCTCGCGCGCCCTTTTGCGGCCCGTCGCGCGCCTAAAAAGGCCAAAGGTTCAGCGCGCAAGCGCCCCTTAGAAACCCTAAGTTATTCGTGGCTTTGTGACTCGCCGACTATTCCGGAAAGATCGTCGCCGTAGGTTGAAAAACGGCCCCCCGATAGTGACCTGACCGGGTCTTTTTGTACCAAGCGGTTTGATAGAAACTGACTTGGAAAGGAACCTGGTTATGCCGAAGAAGCGTTTTAGCGCGGAGCAGATTGTG
>CAIUKQ010000083.1 GCA_903899705.1 uncultured beta proteobacterium | reverse complement strand
TTCGCCCCTGCCGACGTTCGATGGTCTGTATAAAAGCGCTGGCCTCCATCAGCGAGTCCTGAGTGCCGGTATCCAACCATGCATGACCACGACCGAGCGTCATGACGGTCAGATTGTTCCTCGACAGATAATGACTATTAAGGTCGGTAATCTCCAGTTCTTTTCTGACCGACGGTTTCAATGATTTTGCAATTTCCGGAGCTTCATGATCATAGAAATAGAGACCCGTCACGGCGAAGTGGGATTTCGGGGACTGCGGTTTTTCCTCAAGGCTAAGTGCCTTTCCGGAGCTGTCAAATTCTACGACTCCGTAGCGTTCAGGGTCGCTCACTTGGTACGCAAATACGGTTGCCCCGGACTTTTGTGACATCGCCAACACAAGATCTTTTTGTAAATCATGTCCGTAAAATATGTTGTCGCCAAGAATCAAGGCGCTAGGCCCGCCGGCGAGAAATGGTTCTCCAATGATCAATGCCTGCGCAAGACCGTCAGGAGATGGTTGAACAGAATATTGAATATCCAGTCCCCAGCGAGCGCCATTCCCCAGGAGGCGTTCAAAACCGGGCGTGTCATGGGGGGTTGAAATAATGAGAATTTCGCGTATCCCCGCCAGCATCAGCGTGCTCAATGGGTAATAAATCATCGGTTTGTCGTAGACGGGGAGCAGTTGCTTGGAAATCGCTTGGGTTATGGGATATAACCGGGTGCCCGAACCACCCGCGAGTATTATTCCTCTACGCATAATAGTCATTGAAAAACAGTCGTTGACTCCGGTCGATTCGCTCGGTTTTCATCGCCTCTGAGGAGGTAAGTGTGGGTGTGCCAGTCATATGTGATTCATCTCGTTTGATAATTCCTGTCAATCCATCTTTGGTACTCGCCAGTACGAATATTTTCCACCCAAGCCATATTCGCTAGATACCAGCGTATCGTTTCTTCAAGTCCTGTGAAAAACCGGTGAGCCGGGGTCCAGCCCATTTCCCGCCGAATCTTGGTCGTATCAACCGCATATCTTTGATCGTGTCCCGGTCGGTCGGTGACAAATCTTATCGAGTCGGAATGCTTTCCCGAGTTTTGCGGGGCCCATTTATCAAGTAAATCGCAAACCGAGTGGACGACTTCGAGGTTAGTAAGCTCGGACGATCCGCCGATATTATAGGTCTCACCGGGGCGGCCCCCATCCAATATCAAACGCAAGGCTTGGCAATGGTCATTAACATGCAACCAATCCCGGATATTGCTTCCGGTTCCGTACACAGGCAATGGCTTGCCTTCAATCGCATTGAGGATGGAGAGTGGTATCAGTTTCTCTGGGAACTGCATGGGGCCGTAATTATTCGAACAATTACTGGTCAATACCGGCAAGCCAAAGGTATGGAAGTAGGCGCGGACCATATGGTCTGATCCGGCCTTGGACGCAGAGTAAGGGCTATTCGGTGCGTAGGCGGTCAACTCGGTGAAAGCTGGATCGGCTGGTCCCAACGATCCATAAACTTCGTCCGTGGATACGTGGAGAAAGCGGAATTTCTGTCGCAGGGTAGCGTCAAGCGTGTTCCAGTAAAGGCGCGATTCTTCAAGTACGGCGAAAGTTCCGACTAGATTGGTCTGTACGAAATCTGCCGGGCCATGAATCGATCTATCCACATGACTTTCCGCCGCAAAGTGCACAACGGCTCTGACAGCGTGAGTCGACAGCAGTTTGGCGACCAAATCGCGTTCGCAAATATCACCGCGAATGAAAGTGTGCCGCTTGTCGTTTTGCAGTTGGGCAAGGTTCGCAAGGTTTCCGGCGTAAGTGAGCTTGTCCAAAGTGACCACGGGTTCGTCGAAATGCGCGAGCCAATCAAGTACAAAATTAGAACCAATGAATCCAGCGCCCCCTGTGACCAACAATGTCATGCTTTTTCCCTCGCCGAATTTATGAGTTCCGATAACTTGGCATATTTATTAAAACTATTCATGCATCCCAGGCTGACGTGAACAAGGCCCGGCAATCCATCCAAAAAACCGAGGCGAAAAAAATAAAATTTGATGAATCGAAGCACTGGGGAAATGAGCAAACGGGCAACTCCCGCCTTTTTTCCGCAGGCAAGCAGTTGGTCAGCTTGCAGGCTGGTATAGCGATTTTGTTTCTCAAGGTAACGTTCAATAGATTCTGCTGATGCATGCAATAGATCACCCTTCAGCCTGGCAGGTTTTACGTCTGCGACCACCTTTTCATGGACAGTATCGTCGCTCCAGCGGGCATTGGCGCGATGAAAAAGACGGAGGCTCCAGTCCGGATAGCCTTCTCCGTGACGCAACCAACGGCCAAGGAAGCGATTGCAACGCGACATCTCGTAGGCCATTGCACCCGGGGCAGCGAGTACCTTGAGAATCGCAAGTTTCAGGGATTCACTGACCACTTCATCTGCGTCCAGGCAGAGAACCCAGTCATTGGCGGCGGCGTCGACCGCAAATTGCTTTTGCAGGCCGAATCCAAGCCATTCCTTTTCAACGATGCGCGCCCTGAAACGCCGGGCAATAGCTAATGTGTCGTCAGTGCTCCCCGAATCAACCACCAGAATCTCCTGCGCGAAGGACACGCTGGACAGGCAGGCCTCAAGCTGAGCGCCGGCGTCGCGTGTGATAACCACGACTGAGAGTGCCATTGTGCGGTTTATAATCAATACGTTAGTGTGGCAAGGCGCTGTCTGCATCAGCACCAGAGTACCCTGAATGCCAAGAGTACGGTGCGCTAATGCAAAGACCGGATTCTGAAATTTTAACCTTGCCGGAGGCCGAAATATTTCAATGACAAGAAAAATTCTGGTGGTCAAGACCTCCTCGCTTGGCGACATAGTGCATAACTTTCCTGCAATCAGCGATATACAAAAGAACTATCCCGAAGCATTCATTGATTGGGTGGTTGAAGAAGCCTATGTCCCTTTGGTAAGACTGCATCCCGGTATTCGAAGGATCATTCCCGTTGCACAGCGTCGCTGGAGGGGGCAACTCCTCAGCAGGAAAACCTGGACTGAAGTCGGCTCCCTTCGCCAATTATTTCGGGATGAGCAATACGACGTAGTTATCGACACCCAGGGGCTTCTGAAAAGTGCGCTATTGGCAGTGGCAGCAAATGGAACGCGGCATGGTTTTGATGGCAAAAGTGCCCGCGAACGAATTGCAGCCTTTTTCTACGATGAAAAACATCGAGTTGCGCGCGATAGACACGCGGTCGTGCGCAATCGAGAGCTTGCTTCCCTTGCGTTGGGTTATCGGATCGGAAGCGATGTTGAATATGGAATAGCCGGTTCACGCGATGACCGCCACAATGCCGGTGAAATCGTCTTGCTGCATTCGACAAGTCGATCGGACAAGTGCTGGGCGGAGGAAAACTGGGTGGAACTCGGGCAGCAGATAGAGTCTTCGGGAGGCCGCATTGTTCTGCCTTGGGGTAACGCGGCCGAGCGGCTGCGAAGTCAGCGCATAGCAAAGGCCCTGAAGCAGGCAGAGGTTCCCGATTCACTGTCCATGGATGCCGTGGCAGGGCTCCTTGCGAGCTGCGGCGGGGTTGCCGGACTGGATACCGGCCTGACGCATCTGGCAGCCGCGTTTGGTACACCGGTGGTAGCGATCTACGTCGCAACCGATCCAGGGCTTACCGGCGTTTTCGGGGCAAAGCGAGCAACCAATCTAGGGGGGGTAAATCAGGCCCCCACGGCGTTGCAGGCATACCAGGCATTGATAGCCAATGGTGCGATGTGATCTGGAGACTCGGATACACGATTCTGCTTTGGGCCATGTTGCCACTGGTCCTGGCGAGGCTTTTCTGGCGAGGATTGCGAGAGCACGGCTACTGGGTGGCCTGGCGGGAACGTTTCGGATATTACCGGGTGATCGAATCGCCAGCACCCGCACAGAGGACCATTTGGGTGCATGCGGTTTCATTGGGTGAAGTGCATGCCGCAAAACCACTGATCGAGAAACTGCTTGGCCTTTGTCCTCAATACCGTATCGTATTCAGTCAAATGACCGCCACCGGTCGGGACGCGGCGCAGGGCATATTCGGCGACAGGGTTCAGCTTACCTGGCTTCCCTATGACTATTCGTTCGCAGTGCGTCGCTTTATTGCGAATTTCAACCCCAACCTTGGAATCTTCATTGAGACGGAGATATGGTTCAACCTCATAAGGGAATGCAAGTGCGCAGGCATCCCCTTATTTTTGGCAAACGCGCGTTTGTCGGAGAAATCAGCCGCCGGATATCTGAAGATTGCCCCGCTTTCGCGCAGGGCGTTTGGTTCATTCGACGCCGTGGCGGCTCAGACTGAGGCGGATGCATCCCGTTTTTTGCGGTTGGGCGCACATTCACCGGACGTGGTCGGCAATCTTAAATTTGATGCCGCGGCATTGCCGCGACCCTATGATCTGGTAGAAACATTCAGGAACCGGTATGGACAGCGAGCGGTCCTTTTGGCGGCAAGCACGCGCGACGGCGAGGAGGCAATGCTTCTGGATGCGCTTGTGTGCGTTCCCATCGGGGATATCCTTGTCGTCATCGTTCCGCGACATCCACAGCGATTTGCGGTTGTCGCCGAACTGATGAAAAAACGGGGAATTCAGTTTGCGCGCAGAAGCGACAATGCCGATGTGCCAATCAAGTGCAATTTTGTGCTTGGCGACAGCGTGGGTGAGATGGATGCTTACTACCGTTCGTCGGATATTGCATTTGTCGGTGGGAGCTTGCTCGATTACGGCGGACAAAATCTGATTGAGGCGTGCGCGGCAGGCGTGCCTGTGCTGATTGGTCCTTTTACCCGCAATTTCCAGGAAGTCGCAGACATGGCTGTGGAGGCAGGCGCCGCGAAAAGAACAATGAATGCCCGTGAAACTGTGGATTTGGCATTTGAATTGCTTGCGGAGCCGCGAACTCGAGTGGAAATGGGCCATGCGGGGCAGATATTTAGTGCACAGCATCAAGGCGCGACAGACAAAACGGTCAGTATCGTATTACGCCTGTTGAATGCCGATTCACCGCTCCGTCAGAACTAGGCGTGCATTCTGGCTGAGAAATACCGATCATGATTCCAGGGCTTTTGAAATTCCAGAATAGATAAGTGCAGAATGAGCACGGTCCTAATCACTACCAAGCAGGCTATTGACCGCCACGACATCTTCTTCAGTTAGCGTTCCAGCCGCTGCCTTTAGCCGCATTCCATTCATGATGGTGTCGTACCTGGCTCGTGCAAGATCACGTTTAGTGGAATAAAGCTGCTGTTGTGAGTTAAGTACGTCAATGTTTATCCGTACCCCGACTTCATATCCGAGCTTGTTGGAGGCCAGGGAAGTTTCCGAGGAGGTGACAGCCTGTTCGAGAGCCCGCACCTGTGCAATGCCATTGGTGACGCCGGCAAAGGATTGCCTTGCCAAAGTTGCCGCTTGGCGACGATTGCTTTCCAGGTCAGAGCGTGACCGGTCGAGATTGGCGAGTGCCTCCCGTACCCTTGAATCTACGGACCAGCCAGCGAAAATGGGAACCGCCAATTGCAGGCCGAGTGTTCCGGTGCGCGTATCCTGACCAAATCCCGTGGCATTGGTTACGCTGCCGGTAACGGTACTGTTGGCAACTGTTGCAACGAGGTCTAGCGTCGGCTTGTGACCGGCCCGAGCGCGTTCGACTTCGCGCGTGGCGATTTCCAAAGCAGCCTCCTGAATACGAACGGAATACGCGCTCTTCTGAGCTGTGCTTACCCAATCGTCCATACGCGCGGGTTCCGGCGGGGCAATTTTAAAACTGGTTCGCAGCGGCGTCAGGGAATCCGGCAAAGTTCCAACAATCTGTTGCAGCGACTGCTTTCGCAATTCAAGATCGTTTAGTGCCGCGATCTCCTGCGAAACAGAGAGGTCAAATCGGGCTTGTGCCTCGTTTGTATCGGTGATAGTTGTTGTGCCGACCTCGAAATTTCGCTTTGCCTGAGCCAATTGCTCGGTTATCGCGGCCTTCTGGGCGCGCACGAAAGTCAGGCTGTTTTCGGCATTCAGCACATCAAAATAGGCTTGCGAAACCCTGATTACCAGGTCCTGAAAAGCCTGTCCAAACTGGGACTCCACCTGGGATACCTGAAACTCTGCCTGCTCGTATTGAAGTGTATTTTGGGGTCTGTAGAGAGGTTGCGTCAGGGTTACGGTATAAACGTTGCTCACGAAATTCCGCGTTATCGGAATGTTGCTCGTTGGTGATCTTTGAATAAGGTGATTGTCGCTGGCCAGTGCGTTCCCCGTCAGATTGACAGTCGGAAGTATCAGCGCGCGACCCTGTGGAAGGCGTTCGCGCCCGGCGGCAAGGGAATATCGTGCCGAAGCATAGGTGGTGTCATTGTTCGTCGCGTCACGAAACACCTGCAATAAATCGGCTGCGTTCGTATTTGTCGCCGCAATAAAGGGAAACGGAGCGGCAAGCGCCAGAATAAGCCTTCTCATAAATCTCTCTTTAGTAAACCGACATGGCCGGGTCGATTTGACGCGCCCAAGCGTCAACACCGCCCGCTAGGTTGTGGAGCTTCTTGAATCCGCTCCGCTCAAGAAAAAGCGCCACCTGCATACTGCGTGCGCCATGATGGCATATCACGACAGTTTCGACATCGGGGTTCAGGAGGGCGTATCGGTCTTCAATCGTGTTCATGGGAATCGAGATGGAGTCCCTGATTTTGCATATTTCGGTTTCCCAGGGCTCTCTTACATCGATAAGAACCGGTGCCTGTCGGGTGGTGTCGTCAAGCCAGTTACGCAGGTCGTCGACTGGCTGCAGATTTTGGATGGGCATTTTCAAAACTGGAATCTAGCTGGCTGGGTCGCATTGACAAGCGGTGCCATGCAGGTCTCGAACATTTTCGTTTGATTGAAAGTGCCGGACGTGGTTCTTAAAGCCATCCGGGCGCTCATCACCGGCTCGTCTCCAACGACGGCAAATATTCTGCCTTCAGGCTTGACTTGATCCAGCAAGATCTGAGGAATGAACGGGACCGAGCCCGTGAGAACGATGGCGTCATACGGTGCAGTTTGGTGCCGGCCACCGGCAGCGTCACCGATGATTACAGTGGCATTGTCCACCCCCTCGGCCACAAGATTACCTTTGCCAAATTCTGCCAGTCGAGGGTTAATTTCGACGGAAATGACACGCCCGGCAAGGCGAGACAACAGGGCGGTAAAGTAACCCGATCCGGTTCCCACTTCCAGTACAAAATCCGATTTTTTGAGCTCAAGTTCCTGAAGTATCCGGGCCTCCAGTCTGGGCGCCCACATTCGTTCGGACGGGGCCTCGCCAAGCGGTATTTCCAGATCGCTGAATGCCAGCGTCCTGTAGGCGGTGGGCACAAATTTCTCTCGGTGTACCGCATACAGCAAATCAAGAATTTCCTGGTTCAGGACATCCCAAGTACGAATCTGTTGTTCGACCATGTTGAAACGGGCCTGCTCAACGTTTAGCTCAGCGATCATGATTGCGTGCAGCCTGTACCTCGGGAAGGACGGGAATTCTAGCATCGCCCCGTCCATCCGACGCCTGCGCCCCCGTGAGAGTGGGCGTGTCGGCTTGCCATGCGGGTGTCAAAGGAGTAATTTGCGCGCTGCAACGTAGGGGTCCTACTGGGAATTGCATTTGTGAATTTCCAGGGGTGAGAAATACCCTCCGAACCTGATGCGGGTAATGCCGCCGAAGGGAAGCGTTCGCGAAAGCCACGGCTCCCTTCGTACATCCAAAAAGGAGCATGAACATGGTGGCCAATCCGAAATTTCTGGCGGCAACAGCGCAGGTCGACGAGGCCGCGGTCAAGGCATTGCCGAATTCCAAAAAGATCTACATCGAGGGCTCACGGCCGGACATCCAGGTTCCGATGCGTGAAATCTCGCAGTCCGATACGCCGGCATCTTTTGGCGCTGAAACTAATCCCCCGATCTTTGTTTATGACTGTTCCGGGCCGTATACGGATCCCGGAGCAAAGATCGATATCCGCCATGGGCTGTCTCCTTTGCGCCAGCCATGGATCGAGGACCGCGGAGATACGGAAGTGCTGCAATCGCCGAGTTCGAAATTCGGGCTTGAGCGCCTGAACGACCCGAAATTGACCGAAATGCGTTTTGGGTTGAAACGCAAGCCGCGCCGCGCCAGATCGGGCGGCAACGTCTCCCAGATGCATTACGCCCGCAAGGGGATCATTACTCCGGAAATGGAGTACATAGCCATCCGCGAAAACATGGAGCGCCATCGCTACCTGCAGTCCCTGCGCGCTTCGGGGCCCCAAGGCGAAAAGCTGGCGACATTGATGATGCGTCAGCACCGCGGGGAATCTTTTGGCGCGGCGATTCCTTCGGAAATTACTCCTGAATTCGTACGAAGCGAAGTTGCGCGTGGCCGAGCAATCATTCCTGCCAATATCAATCATCCTGAGTCCGAGCCGATGATCATCGGCCGCAATTTCCTGGTCAAAATCAACGCGAACATCGGCAATTCCGCGGTTTCCTCAGGGATTGCAGAAGAAGTGGAGAAAATGACCTGGTCGATCCGCTGGGGCGGCGATACGGTCATGGACTTGTCCACCGGCAAGAACATTCATGAAACACGCGAGTGGATCGTCCGCAACAGTCCGGTACCCATTGGCACCGTGCCGATCTATCAGGCATTGGAAAAAGTGGATGGCAAGGCGGAGGAGCTGACTTGGGAGATGTTTCGCGACACCCTTATTGAGCAGGCTGAGCAGGGCGTGGACTATTTCACGATTCATGCCGGCGTACTTTTGCGCTATGTGCCGATGACTGCGGGCCGAATGACCGGAATAGTCTCTCGAGGTGGATCCATTCTTGCCAAATGGTGTCTGGCACACCACAAGGAGAATTTTCTCTACACGCATTTCGAAGAAATCTGTGAAATCATGAAAGCGTATGACGTCTCCTTCTCGCTCGGTGACGGTCTGAGGCCGGGCTCCATCTGGGACGCGAATGATGATGCGCAATTGGGTGAGCTGAAAACCCTTGGTGAGCTCACGCAAATTGCCTGGAAACATGACGTGCAGGTCATGATCGAAGGACCCGGTCATGTGCCGATGCAGCTCATCAAGGAAAATATGGATCTGCAGCTCGAGCAATGTTACGAGGCGCCTTTCTATACGCTCGGGCCGTTGACCACCGACATCGCGCCGGGATATGACCACATCACCTCGGCGATCGGCGCCGCGCAAATCGGGTGGTATGGCACGGCCATGCTCTGTTACGTGACACCCAAGGAACATCTCGGGCTGCCAGACAAGAAAGATGTCAAGGACGGCATCATGGCCTACAAGATTGCCGCGCACGCGGCTGACCTCGCGAAAGGGCATCCTGGGGCGCAGATTCGGGACAATGCCCTGTCAAAGGCGAGATTCGAGTTTCGCTGGGACGACCAGTTCAATTTGGGCCTTGACCCGGATACCGCCAAGGATTTCCATGACGAAACCCTGCCGCAGCAAGGTGCAAAGGTGGCTCACTTTTGTTCCATGTGCGGGCCCCATTTCTGTTCCATGAAAATTACCCAGGATGTGCGTGACTACGCGGCCAGCCAGGGGCTCGATGAACAGGCGGCCCTCAAAAAGGGCATGGAGGCGAAGGCCGTGGAATTCGTAAAGAAAGGTTCGCAGATTTACAGCAAGGCGTGATTGCAATGTGATACCTGTTGCCCGGGCGGGCGGTCATTTTTGACTGCCCACCCGCGTCGACGGAAAATTGCGGTGGCGCAAGGCTAGAATGCGGCGAAATGGATTTATTACTGCTCAAAGCCCTGATCATGGGCGTGGTCGAAGGCCTGACCGAGTTTCTCCCGATTTCAAGCACCGGCCACCTCATCCTAGCCGGTGAATTGCTTCGCTTGAATGGCGAGAAGGCAAAAGTTTTTGAAGTTGTAATTCAGACTGGGGCGATGTTTGCCATCATATGGGAATACCGCACTCGTTTCGCGGGCGTTCTGGGCGGGTTGGCAAGTGACCCCGCCGCACAGCGTTTTGCCCTGAATATTTCCGTCGCCTTCCTGCCGGCCGCGTTTCTCGGACTGGCATTCGGAAGCCTTATCAAATCGCACCTTTTCAAGCCGGTGCCCGTGGCGATCGCTTTCATCGTTGGTGGCGTCATTATTTTGTGGGTGGAGCGACGCCGAAATGGCGTCCGTGTGGAATCCGTAGACGATATGGATTGGCGCGACGCGCTCAAAGTCGGTTTCGCCCAGGCTTTTGCGCTGGTGCCCGGAACATCCCGTTCCGGCGCTACGATCATTGGCGGAATGCTGTTTGGATTGTCGCGACGAGCGGCCACCGAATTCTCATTTTTCCTGGCGGTGCCTACTCTTATGGCCGCAGGAGCCTATGATTTATGGAAAAATCGTGAGCTGCTGAGTGCCGATGATTTCGGGATGTTCGCAACGGGATCGGTCGCGGCATTTCTGTCGGCGTTTGTTTGTGTGCGCTGGCTGATCCGCTATGT
>CAIUKQ010000082.1 GCA_903899705.1 uncultured beta proteobacterium | reverse complement strand
ATCCGGAATGGGATGCCGAGTGCCAGTACCTCCCGCAATATGCCACCGGGCTGAACGGTAGCCGCATCGCGCTGCTCTGGACCAACACTGCAGCCTTCCAGCAGTTGCAGCGATTTGTTTATGGCGACATCTCGTTGGAAACCTATCTGCGCTTCGTGCGTGCGCGGCGAGCATTCTCGACCCGCACCCTTTGCCTCTATGCCAGCGACGCCGAGATCTTCGATTTCCGTCCCGGCCGCTTCAAGACCGAGGAAAGACTTTCTGGCAACAGTGAATGGGAGCGGCTGGGCGAGGCCCTGTCGGCGGTGACGGCGGAAGCCGGCATCAACCTGATCGGGCCATCCCATGTTCTGAAACTGATCGAGCGCGAGGGCGGCGGCAACCTGCTGCAACTGGAAAGCGCCAACTGTCCTGTTCCGGTGAAAAAGCAGCGCAAATACAACCTTGCGCGCTGGGCAGTCACCGGCCGTGACAACATCGCCATCAACGCCGCCTGCGAAAGCATTTACCGCAGCATGCTCGGCCGCCCGGACGCGGACTGGAAAGAACTCTGCTATCTGTGGGCCAGCGATTTTCGCACCCACCTCACCGAACAGCGCTGGGAGCGATACCGTTCCCGACTGGCAGCGGCACAGCAGCGTTATCCCACTCCCGCCCCGGCGCCTGTCGCGATTCCAGAGGTTGCGCCGTCCGAGGACCGCCACTTGAACATCGAGACCGCTGCCATCAGCGCGCGCCTAGACCGCCGTCGCGGACTTGCCGTGGAGCGCCTGCGGTTCGAGGGCAACGAACACGCCATCATTGGGGGGCTGCCCCATGGCTATTTCGACGACATCGCCCTGCAGGCCGACTGGTATACCGGCGACTGCGTCTTCGAGGCGCCCGGCGAACATAAGGTCACGGACCTGGAATGGTGCGATGCCCGCATCGAAAAGCTGGAAAATGGCGACACCATCGCCCATGCCGGCATCGATACCCCAAAAGGCCGAATCGAAAAGCAGATGCGCTTCTACGGGTCCGAGCGGCGTATCGATTTCGACATCACCTTCCACTGGAACAACTGGGGCAAAGGCGTGCTTCGGCTTGGCCATTTCACACTGCTGCCGGACGCCTTCTCACGGGACCGGCTGCGCTTCGCCACCACCAATGGCGGCGGCCGCGAAAGCTTTCTGCTGCATGGCCGAAACATCGATCACGGCGCATCGGTCTCGTTCCTGGTGTCCTCGAGCCACGGACTGGGCATGACGGATGGCTGGGTGGAAATCGGCGACGACAAAACCCGGCTGCGGATCGAGGTGGACCGCTGCACGGCGCCCCTGCTGGGAATGCTGACCCATCGCCCGGCCAAGCGCCCAGACGGATCGGCCGGCCTGTTCTGCCAGTTGCAGCTGTCGGCGATGGAATTAGACGATACGCGCAAACCTGCGAATTATGTCGACGGTCCGCGGCGCTTTCGCTTCTCGATCAGTGCGGTTGGAGCCTGAAGGCTCGATTAGTAGGCGCCCTGGCCGCGCACCAGTACCCAGACCGTCTGCAGCATGATCACCAGATCGTACCAGACCGTCCAGTTCTTGATGTACCATTCGT
>CAIUKQ010000081.1 GCA_903899705.1 uncultured beta proteobacterium | reverse complement strand
TTCCTGATGCTCAAGCGTATTTGGGGATTTGCCAAGGTCCGATATCGCGGCTTGGCCAAGAATGCCAACCGAGCATTTGCGATGCTGGCGATGATCAATCTGAGCAAATGGGGAAGTCCTCTCACAGGAGAGGTGCGTCCTGCGTAGGGCAAATACCGGGGAATGCCCTGCTATCCCCATCAAAACGGCCCCAATGTTGATGAAAATTCCATTCGTTTCACCGATTCAACGAAATAGCGTTAAAGCATTACTTCGCGCGACTACTTATTCAGCGATTCCATAGTTATCACTGCAAGGCAGTTTGAGCGCTTGACGTGGCGGGGAAGGGCGGGAGAGGTTTGCCTTGGTGCCTGTTCGTTCTGGCGTTGCCGGCGCCTACCGTGCGAGCACGCATTCGCCTTTTTATGTTGCTCAACGCGGCCTACAATCGGTATTCACGTCAATAGCAACGCTGTTATTTTCCGGAAATAAGCGCAGATAAGTATTATTGACCATAGGGCATCCGGCTACTCAGCGCGCTCACTGCCTCGCTGTCGCAGGCGTGCTGTGGTAGTTTGATCGTTTGCCAACAAATGGAATTGGGCATGCCACGTCTGAGCTTTTGGAAAGTGAGCGCATTATTGACGATCGCGCTATATTGGCCGAGTGTTTCGCTGGGACAGGCATTTCCGGTCAAACCGGTCAAGATCATCGTTCCCTATGCGCCCAATGGCCTTCCCGACGTGCTTGCGCGCGTGGTCGCGCAAGCGCTCTCGCCCGAACTCGGCCAGCAGGTGATGATCGACAACAAGGCGGGCGGCAGCACCATCATCGGCGCTGAGGCGGCGGCGAGATCGGCACCCGACGGATACACGCTTTTCCTCATGGACAACAACTCCTCGTCGATCACTCCCGCGGTCATGGCAAAGATTCCCTACGATCCGGTGCGCGACTTCACACCAATCACGCAGGCGGTGCGCGGACCGTTCTTTCTTATCGCGAATAACGCGCTCGGAGTAGTATCGGTACAGGAACTGATTGCACTGGCGAAAAAGCGCCCCGGTGAAATCAACTATGCCTCGCCCGGCAACGCGACGGTGCATCACATCACCATGGAGCAGTTGAAGTTGCTCGCAAACATCAATCTCGTCCACGTCCCCTACAAGGGCGTCATTCAGGTAACGCCTGCGTTGCTCACCAACGAGGTGTCGGTCATGTTCAATACGCTTCCGTCGGTGATCGAGCATGTGAAGGCGGGAAAGCTGCGCGTCATCGCGGTCGCCTCTGCGCAGCGCTCTGCCTTCATGCCCGACATCCCCACCGTGGCGGAGGCCGGATTTCCCGATTTTGATCTGGATTCCACCCTTGGTTTCGTCGCGCCGGCAGGCACGCCGCGCGCCATCATCGACCGTCTGCATGGCGCCTTCGTCAATAGCCTCAAGTCTCCCGAAGTACAGGCTCGAATGCTCGGCTTCGGCCTGGAAGTGGTGGCAAGCACGCCGGAGCAATTCGGTGATCAGATTCAGAAGAAACGCGTGTACTACGCCAGACTGGTGCGCGATATAAGACTCAAGATCGAATGAACCGGCTGGGAGGCCAAGATGGTGTTTTACTTGAACCATGCGAAAAGCATGATACTGGCGTCAGCACTTGCGTTTTCAGTCGCCTCGTTTGCACAGGGATTCCCCGCTAAGCCAATCAAGCTGGTGGTGCCCTATGCGCAGACGGGTCTGCCCGATGTGGTGGCGCGTATGCTGGCGCAGGGACTCTCTGGGGAGATCGGTCAGCCGATGGTGGTGGACAACCGTCCCGGCGGAAACACCATCATCGGAACGCAGTTGGTCGCCAAGGCCGCGCCAGACGGATACACGCTGCTCCTGTCGAGCACCAATTCCTACGCTATTACGCCGGCCGTGATGCCGAAGCTGCCCTACGACCCGATCAATGATTTCGCGGCAATCACGCAGGCGGTGCGCGGACCGCTATTCTTGGTGGTGAACTCGGACCTGGGCGTGGGCTCGGTGCAGGAACTGGTGGCCCTGGCGCGCTCCAAGCCGGGGCTCATCAACTATGGTTCCCCCGGCAACGCGTCCCTGCACCAGCTGTGCATGGAGTCGCTTAAGCTTATGGCCAAGGTGGACCTCACGCATATTCCGTATAAAGGCGCGATTCAGGCGATCCCAGCGCTGCTCAGTAACGAGATATCGGCCATGTTCATCGCCTACGACGCGGCGGCTCCGCATCTGAAGAGCGGCAGACTGCGTGCGATCGCGGTCAGCACGGGACGGCGTTCGACGCTCAGCAAGGACGTGCCCACCATCGCCGAATCGGGACTCTCGGGTTTCGACATTGCATCGATCATCGGGGTCTCGGCGCCCGCCGGCACTCCCCGGCTCATCATCGATCGGCTGTTCACATCCATGTCAAGAACGCTCAAGAACCCGGAAATGGAATCACGCCTCGGTCAGAACCTAGGCATGGAGGTCGTGGCCAGCACACCTGAACAATACACCGAGCGCATGGTCACGGATCGAGCTTATTTCGCGCGTCTGGCCAAGGATATCAATCTGAAAATAGATTGAGGCTCGGGATTTTGTTCATCGCCGCCGAATGGGACTGAACGTGGACCTGCGCCGGTCGTCCTAGGAACTCCAGGTCAGCCGGATACCTTCTGTACTGATTGAATCGGCAACACGACTTCCTCGGCAAGGCGTGTCCATTGTTTGGTGGGTTCGCCCTCTCGCAACTTATCGAGTTCGCGAAAGAAGATGTTGCGCAGAAACATAATGCCGGCATCGGAGCGCCCAAGAACTTCATTCACGCGATCGGCGATGGCGCCCTGGCCTGATGTGGCGACATAATCTTGCGCCGCCGTCAGTTTCGGATAGGGTGGAAAAATTCCCCGATAGACCAAGTCGTCATGATCATCGGCGGGATTGTAGCCGCCGTTTGTGTCGAAATACTCGCGAAAGCGGTCGGCCGCCTCGCCGGTCGCGCTGGTGCTGTATACGATAAAGCGCGTCATATGTTCATCGTCAACCGGAACGTTCCAGATCACGACATCCATCCATGGATCCCCTTTGGTGGCAACCGGAACGACGATGTGGTTGTTGTTGGGGAAAGTCCAGTCGCTCTTGCGGACATTGTCCTTGCCACGCACCGCCACCTGCTCGATGCCCGCATCAGTCTCTGAGTAGGAGAGATCGGGGATGGCACCCGTCACCGCCTCGCCGAAAGCGCCAGGCAATCCCATTTGGTGTACAAAGCTCACGTGCGCAGCATCGAGCGAGTTCTCGACATTCTGGAACCAGTTGTTGGGCCAGGGCTCCGCCTTGGCGCGCAGTAGTCCCCGCCTTTCCAGCGGTTCCAGGACCGACTTGCGCGGCAGGTCGAACAGTGGCGGTGCGCCCTCTCCAAGATAGGCAAACAAAAGACCCGCGTACTCATGCACCGGGTAGGCGGTGACGCGCACGTTCGGCTGGCGAATGTCCTTCTCCGCTGGGCGCTCAACGCATTGTCCAGCACCGTCGAAGCGCCAGCCGTGGTACACACAGCGGATGGTCTCGCCTTCTAGCCACCCAGGGTGAAGCATGGTGCCGCGGTGCGCGCAACGTGCTCCCACCAGGTAGGCGCGCCCGCTTTCTCCGCGGTAGAGCGTGAGTTCCTCGGACATGATGCGGATAAGTTTCGCGCGCTTGTGGGTCGCATCCTCAGCAAGCGCGACCGGGTGCCAGAAACGGCGCAGTAGTGCGCCCATGGGGGTGTCCGGAGCGCATTGGTGCAACTGGAGGTTTCGTGAAGTCCTCTCTCGCCTGATTTCTTCGATGCTCATTGCCGCTTCCTCGCCCGTCAATTGTGATAAGGATACACCGTGAAGTGCCGCAGACCGACTGCCCGCTAGGGAAGCAGTTTCTCCCCCTCTTCCCCAAAGCGCGTAATCCTGAGTTCCTTGGCGTAATCCTTGATATTCACACCGGTCGAATCGCCGGGACGCCAGGCCGGATATTTGAAGCGCAGCCCGCCATCCACTGGAATGTCGGCACCAGTTATGAAACTGGATTCCTCCGAAGCAAGAAAGACCGCCGCCCACGCGATGTCCGAGGCGCGTGGAAAGCGCTCCAGCGGAATCGACTTCAGAAAGTCGTCGCGAGAATAAAACGAGCGCCTCTCGGGCCGCCTGAAATTCGGGTCGACGATCTCGTCGCGCATCTGCCCCCACAAATTGTGCTCCATGCCGCAGGGCGTGATGGTGTTGACGCGGATGCCGTTGTGCGCAAGATCCATGGCTGCCGAGCGCGAAAAATTCAGCAAGGCACCCTTGGCGGCGGTATAGGCCGCGCCAGAGGCCTCGCCGAAATGCGCGGCGGTCGACAGCAGGTGGATGATGCTGCCGCGCCGACCGGCAGCGATCATCGCTCGAGCAGCATGCTTGGTGGTCAGCATGCCGGCAGTCGAGTAACTCATCAGGCATTCCTGCCACTTGGCGACGTCCATTTCCGTAACAGGACTCCAGTGAATTTTTCCAGAAGCATTGAATACGATGTCGATCTGTCCGTAGTGCTTTAAAGACTCGGCGACGACGTGCGCGACCTGATCTTCACGAGCTGAATCGGCCGTAAACGCAATCGCCTCGCTGCCCTTGGAGCGCAGAAATTCGACGGTCTTGTCTGCGTTGGCCTGATCTATGTCGACGACCACAAGGCGCGCCCCCTCGCGCGCCAAGAAGTGCGCAACCGTGCCGCCGATGTTTGGGCCCGCCCCGAAGACCATTGCCACTTTGTTTTTTAGTCGTTTCATTTTTGACCGCCTTCCCGATAACGATTACAGACCTGTACGTTGACGCAAATCCATGGTGTTGCCATGCGAAATGTCGATAATAGCGGCAAAGCTCAGCGCTGCATTGCCTGCCAAATTCTCTGCAACCGTTTCGCCGACAGCTGCGTCCTCAGTTCCTTGGCGAACAATTGCACGCGCAGTTCTTCGAGCTGTGAGCGGAACTAATCCAACTGTGAGTCGGGGGGGGGGCGCCGACTTTTTGCTGTTTGAGATTCTCGCGCAGCCAGGCGTCAGCACCGTGCCGAGGCGGAGATCACACTGACGTCGCGAGCCGCGCGCATCTTGTCCTGGTTCAGGTCGACCGCCTTGGGATAGCGCGGAAAGTGCTGCAGGCACTCGTAGGACTTGGCTGAGTGAAACCTTTGGCGAGCAATCGGCCGAGCACTTCCAGCGTTTTAAGCATTCTTGATTTCTGTGTCTCTGGAAAAGGCTTGAACCCGCAGTAACAACAATTTAATTCTGCCGACCACAGATTACTCGCTTGCCATTAGTTCCCTAAATACCCTTACGGATCTCCGCATTCTACGGGTAGCAAAAAAAAGCCGTATCATCATTTGTGCCACCGGCTCAAACTTTCAACTGTAAGCGGTGCATCGTCCATAACGATCTTGCTTAAGGAACTGTATTGAACAATCGCGATGGTAATTCTCTACGCTACGCTGGCTACCTGACTGAAATTGCAGGAGAACCTGAGCCCGTTTTGACACAGACGGGGAGAGGCACCCCGGGCGGCGAGTATCTGCGCCGTTTCTGGCAACCGGTCGCCTATGAACGTGAAATCAGTTCGACGCCGCTTCGTGTTCGCATTCTTGGCGAGGATCTTGTGGTTTTTCGGGATCAGAGCGGCGCGGTCGGTGTGCTTCACTTGCATTGCTCCCATCGCGGTACTTCGTTGGAGTTCGGGCGAGTCGAGGAGCACGGTATTCGCTGTTGTTACCATGGCAGGGTGTTCGACGTGGATGGCAAAGTCCTGGAGATGCCGGGCGAACGGGCGGCCGACAAGCTTCGCGGGGTGAATCGCCAGGGAGCCTATCCGACGCATGCGTTCGCCGGGCTGGTGTTCGCCTACATGGGGCCGAGCTCGATGCAGCCGCCATTTCCCATGTACGACAAATTCGACCTGCCGGGCTACAGGATGGAGCCCGGTATCCGTTTGCCCTTCGCGTGCAATTGGGTGCAAGTCAAAGAAAACGCCATGGACCCTGCGCATACGGCAATCCTGCATGCATGGGAGGGAATGTTCGCCTCGGAATTCGGAAAATTTCCTGAGATCACCTGGAACGAAACACCGGCGGGCATGGCTTATTTTGCCAGCCGCCGAGTTGGCGACAAGGTTTGGGTGCGATCGACTGACATCCTTGCCCCGAACATACATTCGATCACGTCGATATTCGAAGACGGTCGGGATCTTAGGGATTGCTCACCCCCTTGGATCACGATCTGGACGGTACCGGAGGACGACGAGTCTTGCGTCAACTTTCTTGTTGAACACCTGCATCAGGAAGATGCCACCCCTTTGCTTGCCCGTCAGCGTGCTATGGGCATCGGTCAGACACCTGATAGGCTCTATGCGGAACGCCAGAAGGTTCCCGGAGACTATGACGCGATGGTCAGCCAGGGCACGATTGCATGTCATTCTCTGGAGCATCTTGGCACTTTGGATACGGGCGTGGTCATGTTCAGACGCATGCTTCGCAAGGGCATAGAAGATGTGAGGGCAGGGCGTGATCCGCATGGTCTCTCACGCAAGCTGGGTGTTATTCCCACTTATGGGTCGGATAAAGTGGTGCCGGCAACGGAAGTGTCCGGAAATGCGGATGATCCCGAAGCACTGTTGGAATTTGCTCGCTCGGTATCGCAGGAGTACCTCAAACGTCCGCCTCTCGCGGCTGCGGTTATACCAAGGCCGCCTGCCATGCCCAAACGAACAGGATAATCTGCCATGCATAGTGAGCGTACCAAGCAGCTTTCGCAAAGGCAGTTGTGGGAGGAGTTGTTTCAGTTGCGTGACAAGCAGCGAGAGGACATGAAATCCGCGGTTCAAGTGATCCGAAGAGCAGAACTCCCGCAGGAACTAAATCGCCAAGGCCTGATGCGTTGGTACCTGCATCCCTCACTCACCGACACCATTCTGTCCACACTGATGTTCTATGAACAGGAAATTCCGCCCGGCAGCCGTTCTGGCAAGTTGAAGTTTCAGGGAGGGCAAGTTTTATACATACTTAAGGGCAGGGGCCACACGCGTATCGATGGTGTCAGGCATCCCTGGGAGGCGGGTGATGTCGTCAATCTGCCCTTGAGGAGGGACGGCATCATCGTGCAGCACGTCAACGACGACGAGGTCGAGACCGCACGATTGCTGGCTACGGAACCCAACCTGTTTTCCTGTACCGGCGTTGATCGGGGGTCGGGTTTCGAGCAGATCGAAGATTCACCGGAATTTCGAAATCAACGCTGAGGCCGATCCGCCGCAGCTCGTATTGCGCGAGCCGGTGTTCACGAGGGAGAGTTTTAGACATGACCAATGCTGATCGGACGCGGATGCGCGAACCCAATGCCGCGCAAACGAACGGATACGAGATCCTGCTGCGCTTGCGCAAAGAATGGGACCAGCGGCAACTGACCGGGCAGGTCGTAATCAAGCCTTCGGACCGAGAAGTACAGGTCAGCCGACAGGGGCGTCTCACTTATTTTCTCGATCCGAATCAGTACAAGGACACCCCCCTGCAGGATTGGCATGTCTTCGTCAATGACATCCGCACCCATTCGGGCAAGCATCGTCATCAAGGCGGTTTGGTTATTTACGTGATTGAAGGCAAGGGGTATTCCATTGTCGATGAAGAGCGTGTCGATTGGGAATCCGGAGACCTACTTCTGCTTCCCATCAAGCAAAAGGGCGTGGAACACCAGCATTTCAATACTGAGCCGGGGAAGCCCTGTGTTTGGATAGCCTTTGTCTATATTCCCATCATGGATCACGTCGCCATGGAATTCACGCAAATTTCAAACTCACCGGATTACAAGGGGTAGTCAGATGACAATTCGCTCGTTCACCGTTTCGATCCTGATTCGATCGGCCCTGCTTCTATCCACTGCCGTTCCTTTGACCGCTGCGGTGGCGCAGGACTGGCCCAATCGTCCGATTCGTTTTGTCGTGCCGGTGCCGCCAGGCGGGGGGGTCGATACGTTGGCACGCCTGCTGGCGGAGCGCATGTCGGCCGCGATAGGTCAGCCATTTGTCGTGGAAAACAAACCAGGCGCCGGCGCTAATGTCGGTACCGAATTTGTGGTTCGCCAGCCCGCCGATGGCTATACGCTTCTCATGTCGGCGGGTTTCCTTTCGGTGAATCCCTATCTTTTCAAGAATATCGCTTACGATCCGATCAACGACTTGCAGCCGGTGTCCCTGGTCGCCACCGTGCCGCTGGTGCTGGTTGTCGGGCCCAATGTCGCTGCCGCTACGGTCAAGGAGTTCATCGCACTGGCGCGCGCAAATCCGGGGAAACTGACCTACGGCAGCGCGGGCATAGGCACGGCGCAGCATCTCGCTGCAGAATTACTTAAGTCTATGGCCGCAATCAATGTGTTGCACGTGCCTTACAAGGGGACAGGGGGCATGGTGCCTGCGCTGCTGACCGGTGAGATCGATTCGGTCATCACGCCAATTCAGACCGTCCTGCCTTTGATCAAGGCGGGGAAACTGCGCGCGCTCGGCGTAGCCGACGCGCGGCGCTCGAATTTCCTGCTGGATACACCGCCGATCGCTGAAGCTGGCGCACTACCTGGCTACGATCTTCCGTCCTGGTATGGCGTGCACATGCGGGCGGGCACGGCAAAGCCGATCGTCGATCGCCTGAA
>CAIUKQ010000080.1 GCA_903899705.1 uncultured beta proteobacterium | reverse complement strand
GCGCAGGCGCGTCATGTTTCACGACCCGGGGAGCCGTAGCCTTGGCGGCGTGGGGCCGCAGACCGGATTCACGCCGTGCCGCTGCGATCAATGCCGCTTCTTTATCGCTGAGACCTTTGCCTTTCATCCTTCGGTTCACATGAGAATGACGTCGTACTGCTCCTGGTTGTAGCTTGTCTCGACCTGCATCGATATATTCTTCCCGATGAAATCGCCCAGCATAGCCATGGCCTGGGATTCCTCTTCAAGCAGAAGATCGATCACTGTCTGCGAGGCGAGTATCCGGAATTCGCGCGGATTGAACTGCCGCGCCACACGAAGTATTTCGCGCAGGATTTCGAAACAGACGGTGCGTGCGGTCTTGACCGCCCCGCGGCCACCGCAGGTTTTGCAGGTCTCGCAAAGAACGTGCTCCAGGGATTCGCGGGTGCGCTTTCGGGTCATCTCCACAAGGCCAAGCACCGAGAATTCGCTCACCGTCATCTTGGTGCGGTCGCGCGCGAGGGCCTTGTGGAATTCAGCGAGTACCGCGGCGCGGTGATCTGCATTGTCCATGTCGATGAAGTCGACAATGATGATGCCGCCCAGGTTTCTCAGGCGGAGTTGGCGTGCGATGACCTGCGCCGCCTCAAGATTGGTTTTGAATATCGTGTCATCAAAGCTTTTCAAGCCGACAAAGCCGCCGGTGTTGACATCCACCGTGGTCATGGCCTCGGTCTGGTCGAGGATCAGGTAGCCGCCGGACTTGAGGTCGACGCGCCGCGAGAGCGCTTTTTCGATTTCCTCTTCGATGTTGTTCAGGTCGAACAGGGGCCGCTCGCCGGTGTAATGCTCGAGCTTGGGCAGCACCACCGGGGTGAATTTGGCGGCGAAGGCCTGCAGCTTCTGGAAATTCTCGCGTGAATCAACGACGATCCTGCCCAGGTCTTCCCGGGAAAAATCCCGCAGCGCGCGCTGCGCAAGCGACAGATCCTCGTGCAGAAGCGCGGGTGCCCCGCTGACGAGCGCCCGGCCGCGAATGTCCTGCCAGAGCTTGCGAAGGTATTCGACATCCAGCGCAAGATCCGCTTCGGTCGCACTTTCGGCCACCGTGCGGATGATGTATCCACCGGTCTCATCCGGGGGCAGCAGTTGCGCGAGCTTCTCCCTCAGCAACTGGCGTTCGGTTTCGTCTTCGATGCGCTGTGAAATGCCGATGTGCGGATCGTGCGGCAGGTAGACCAGCAGGCGGCCCGCGATTGACACCTGCGTTGAAAGCCGCGCGCCCTTCGTGCCCAGGGGATCCTTGATCACCTGCACCATCAGGGATTGCCCTTCCGAGAGTATCTTTTCGATGGGCTTTCCAGAATCCCCGCCGTGGCGCTCCTCCCAGATATCGGCAACATGCAGAAAGGCGGCGCGCTCAAGCCCGATGTTGACGAATGCCGACTGCATGCCGGGCAGCACCCTGGCCACCTTGCCCATATAGATGTTGCTCACCAGGCCGCGATTCTGCAGCCGTTCGATGTGCAACTCCTGAACCACGCCCGCCTGCATGATCGCCATGCGCGTTTCCTGCGGCGTGCAGTTGATGAGAATGTCTTCGCTCACTCGGGTCTTTCCGTCACTGGAACATTTTCAGCAACTGCATGGTTTCGAACAAGGGCAGCCCCATCACGCCGGAGTAGCTGCCGTGAATCAGGGGTATGAATGCGGCGGCCTGCCCCTGGATGGCGTAGCCGCCTGCCTTGCCCATGGGTTCCCCGCCTTCAACGTAATTCCGGATGGTTTCATCGGACAGTTCGCAAAAGCGCACCAGCGATTCGCTGACCGCCATCTCGAGGCGCTCGGCGAATACTATCGCGACGGAGGTCAGTACACGATGGTCTTTTCCCGAAAGACTCGTCAGCATGGATATGGCTTCGTCGGCATCGGCGGGCTTGCCCAGTATTTTGTCGCCCAGGCAGACCGTGGTGTCGGCCGTGAGCACCGGCATGAGCGGGAAACCGCGCTGGGTCATTCGCTTCCAGGCGATGGCCACCTTCTCCGCGCCCACGCGACGAACGTAATCGTCGGCGGATTCGCCTTCATGCGGCGTCTCGTCGATGTCGGCGCCGCGCGGCTGGTTTTCCCGCAACAGCAGCAGGTCAAAGGAAACGCCGATCTGGTTGAGCAACTCGCGACGCCTCGGGCTGCGCGAGGCAAGATAGATTTTTCTAGTCATGCTATGACAATCCTGAATCAGAAATATGACGCAAAAGGCCGGCTGAGGCGTCTTTCCTTTGGACGCCAAAGTGCGCCGCTTGTTCCCTAGGCGCGATGGTAGGGATGATTCTGCAATATCGACGCCGCACGATACAACTGCTCGGCAAGAACCACTCTCGCCAGCCCGTGGGGCAGGGTGAACCCGGACAACCGCAGGGTCAGATCCGCGGCTTTCTTCAGCTCCGGTGCCAGGCCGTCCGCGCCTCCGATCAGAAATGCGAGATCACGCCCGTCTCCGCTGACACGCTCGAGCCATTTGGCGAAAGCATCCGTGGTGAATTCCCGGCCGAGTTCATCCAGTGCAACCTTCATGCTGCCGGCGGGCAGCGCCTGAACGATGCGCTCCGCCTCGGCCTTGCATAGCGCGGCGGCGGGTTTGCCGCTTTCGCGGGGCTCTGCGCGAAGTTCAACGAGATCCAGGGGCAGGTGGCGCGGCATGCGTTTGGCGTATTCGGAGAACGCGGCATCGACCCAGGAGGGCATCCGGGTGCCCACAGCAAGCACAAGCAGGCGCATTACGCAGCGCGGGTCGAAGCGGGTTTTGCCGCGGCTTTCGTGGTTTTTCGGGGCGCGCGCGGTTTGGGTTGGTCCCAGAGTTCCTCCAGCTTGTAATGCTCGCGCGTGGCAGGTTGCATGATGTGGACCACGATGTCGCCCAGATCCACCAGCACCCATTCGCCGGATTCCTCACCCTCCACGCTGTAAATCTTTCCGTCGCCTTCGCGAATATCCTCCCGCAGGTGATTCACCATGGCCTTGGCCTGCCGTGCTGAGTCGGTGCTGGCGATGATGATGCGGTCGAACATCGCCGTGATGTGGCGGACATCCAGGACCTTGATGTCGTGCGCTTTGACGGTTTCCAGGGCGGTGACGACGATTTTCTGCAGTTTTTTGATATCCATGGGGTGTTCTGGCTTCCTTTCAGGGGTTGGCCCGGTACAGGCGTTTCATTTCAATGTAGTTGAGGACCGGCGCGGACAGCATTTCCCGCACACCCGGTTGATTGCTGTCAGCGGCGATGAGGTCGCGGATAGAATGGGACGAGATGTTCATCGGCGCAAGTGGAAACCGCACAATGCAACCGCCCGGCTTTGCAGCGATCGACTCCACTGGTGCGAGGCGTCGTACGTACTGCGCGGCCACCCCCGGCGTCATTGCGGATTCGTCAATGCAATGACCGGGTCGCTCGGCAACCGCAAAATGGGCCAGGTCGAACAGTCTCTCCCATTCCCTCCAGCGATGCAGGCCCATCAGGTGATCGGCCCCAACGATAAATACCAGCGGTGTGGTGGTGCCGAATTCTTCGCGCAGACGCGCCAGTGTGTTGACGCTGTAGGTGGGCTCGGACTGCCACAACTCGGACTCATCGATGACAAACCGCCGCTCGCCACCCAGTGCGAGGCGCAGCATGGCGAGCCTGTCGGTTGCGCTGGCCCGGGGGCTTTCGCGATGGCCCGGCGCGCTGTTGGGAAGCCACCGCAGGGACGCCAGATGCAGAGAGTCGAGCGCGGCCAGCGCCAGTCCCAGATGCCCCCGGTGCACCGGATCGAAACTTCCGCCGAACAGGCCCGTGCATCCGGCGGCCTCTGCGCTCACGCGTTCGCCCCGGGAATCTGGCACTTCAGGTGCGGACCTCGCCGTGACCGTAGACAATAAATTTCTGCGAGGTGAGGCCTTCCAGCCCGACCGGCCCGCGGGCGTGCAGTTTGTCGGTGGAAATGCCGATTTCCGCGCCCAGGCCGTACTCGAACCCGTCCGCAAAACGCGTCGATGCATTCACCATGACCGAGCTCGAATCCACTTCCCTCAGGAAGCGCTCGGCGTGTTCGCGGTCCTCGGTGACGATGCTGTCGGTGTGTTGCGAGCCGTATTTGGCAATGTGGTCCATGGCGGTGTCGAGTCCGTCCACAACACGCACCGCCAGGATCGGCGCCAGATACTCGGCGTACCAGTCCTCCTCGGTGGCCGGTTTCATCTGCGGAACCAGCTTGCGGGATGCCTCGTCGCCACGCAACTCGACGCCCTTGTCGAGGTAGATTTTTGCCAGCGCCGGCAGCACCCGGGGGGCGATGTTATTGTGCACCAGCAGCGTCTCCATGGTGTTGCAGGTGCCATAGCGCTGGGTCTTGGCATTGTCGGCGATGCGAATGGCGCGATCGATGTCGGCGCTCTGGTCGATGTAGACGTGGCAGACCCCGTCCAGATGCTTGATCATCGGGATGCGCGATTCGGCCATGATGCGCTCGATGAGCGATTTGCCGCCGCGCGGAACGATAATGTCGACGTACTGGTTCATCCGCAGCAACTCCCCGACGGCGGCGCGATCCGGGGTTTCTATCACCTGGACGGCATCCTTGGGCAGGCCGGCGGCCTCAAGCCCCGCGCGCACGCACGCTGCTATGGCCAGATTGGAGCGCACCGATTCCGACCCTCCGCGCAGGATGCAGGCATTGCCGGATTTGAGGCATAGCGCAGCGGCGTCAGCGGTGACGTTGGGTCGCGATTCATAAATGATGCCGATGACGCCCAGGGGTACGCGCATGCGCGCCACTTC
>CAIUKQ010000079.1 GCA_903899705.1 uncultured beta proteobacterium | reverse complement strand
ATCAGCCAGATTTCGCGTTACTACTACGGCATCGCGGCCACCAACGAGATTCCCGCGCAGACCTGGGAGGCCTTCCTGCCTTATGCAAAAGCCAATCCTGGCAAGCTGAACTACGGAATGATCGGCGTGGGTTCGGCGCAGCAGATCCTCGCGCTCGAATTGGGAAAACTGACGGGCATCTCCATGACCGGCATTCCCTACAAGGGTGGCCCGGACGTGCTCAATGACCTGATATCCGGACGCATCCAACTCTATGTTTCGCCAACGCTGGCCGTCCTGCCCCAATTCAAGGCGGGCAAGCTGAGAATGCTGGCTGTTTCAAGCCCCGAAAGGATGTCGGTGGCACCGGAGGTTCCAACCCTGGTCGAGAAGGGGCTGCCCTTCGTGCGCTTCGGGTGGCTGGGCATCTGCGCCGCAAACGGAACGCCGCCCGCGATCATTTCGCTCCTGAACCGCCACATCACCGCCACGGTCAGGATGCCCGAGTACCGGGACATGATCGAAAAAGCCGGTTCGATACCGTTGTCATCGACGCCGGAAGAACTGGCGAAGATACTGACCGAGACCTACGAACAGACGGTGAAGATCAGCCAGGAATTCGGATTGCAGCTGGATTGATTGCGCAGTTCAGGCGCGAACCGAAGCGAGCGCGCTTGAACCTGAAAGATCTCTTTTAGTTCTTGATCACGGCCTTGATGATCGGGCCCCATTTGGCCAGATCATTTCTCACCATCGCCCCGAGCGCCTCCGGCGTGGTCGGCGATGTTTCCATGCCCGAAGTCGCAAGTCGCTCACGCACATCGGGCGCGGCGAGGGCCTTGACCGTTTCGGCATGCAGACGATCGACGATGCCGCGCGGTGTGCCTGCGGGTGCGAACAGCGCCAGCCAGTTGCACCCCTCCAGTCCCGGAAAGCCCGCTTCGCGCACCGTGGGCATGTCGGGCAGGCGCGCATCGCGCTTCGGACCGGTGGTGGCCAGGCCAATCATGCGGCCTTCGCGAATGTACGTCGCATAGGGGATCACGCCCACCACGGCCAGATCGATGTCACCGGCCAGCAGCGACTGCGATTGCTGCGGCGCGCCGGGGTAAGGCACATACACCATGTCGGTTGCGGACAGGGCCATCAGCTGCGCGCCCAGCAATTGCGTCAGCACGTTGGATCCGCTGATGGTGAGCTTGCCCGGGTTGGTCTTTGCAAACGCGATCAGCTCGGTGAGTGATTTGCGCGGCGCCTTGTTGCTGCCCACGAACATCACGCACTGCACCGCCAGATTGCTGATGGGCGCGAAATCCTTGACCGGATCGAAATTCGGTTTGGGCGACATCCAGGGATTCATCACCATGGTGGCATCGATACCCAGGTACAGCGTGTACCCATCGGGATCCTGACGGGCGGAATACTCGGCACCGATGTTGGTGCCGGCACCCGGGCGGGTCTCGATGATGATGTTTTGACCGAGTGATTCCTGCATTTTTTGAGTCACGGTGCGCGCAAGAAGGTCCGTACTGCCCCCGGGCGGAAACGAATGCACCAGACGCACCGGCTTGACCGGATATTGCTGGGCATGGACGGAAGAGAAACAGCAGGACATCGCGGCCACAGCGGCCATCGCAAAGCGGATCATGGTGACGCATCCCTTGAGGTAAAACCCGATCATACGCGAGCCATTTAGGCTGGCTCTGCCAGGGTGTCACTATTGATCCGAGAAATCGCACGGGTGCACCTGACAGGGGAGCCTCACAGGAAACCGGCTTCAGCACTACACTTGACCGGAACGAACGGACAGGAGAGGGGAGCAAGCATGGTCACCAAAGACGAAAATGAACGCTGGACACGCGTAGGCCGCGACACTCCGGCAGGGCAGATGCTGCGCCGCTACTGGTGGCCGATCGCCTTTGGCGAACAGATCGCGGGCAAGCGGCCCAAAGCGGTTCGACTACTTGGCGAGGATTTCGTCCTGTTCCGCGACGGCAGCGGCGCGATCGGCATGATCGAACCGCAGTGCGCGCACCGCCGCGCACCGATGCAGTACGGTCGCGTCGAGGCTAACGGCATACGCTGCTGTTACCACGGGTGGCTCTTCGATACGAAGGGCCGTTGCCTGGAAACACCCTGCGAAGAACCCGACAGCACACTGAAGGATCGCGTGAGCCTGGCAAGCTACCCGGTGCAGGAAGCCGCGGGCCTGGTATTCGCCTATATCGGGCCGCAACCCGCGCCGCTTCTGCCACGCTATGACATGCTGGTGCACGCCGCCGGCACGCGTTACGTCTACGGCAACGACAACCATTGCAACTGGCTGCAGATGGCCGAGAACGCCTCCGACCTCACCCACCTCAACTGGCTGCACGCCGGCCCCTACCCCATGTACGCCGCGAAGTCGCCGAAAATCGAATACCGCGAACGCGAGTACGGATTCGATTACGTCTGCAGCGTCGAAGGTCTGCCCGCGGAAAACTTCGGTTCGCTGATCTTCCCCTGCCACAACCGCTTCGCCTCGGCGAGAACCGAACAAGGCGGTTCGCGCCAGAACATGCTGTTCCGCACACCGCAGGACGACACCACCACCCTGAATTTCTTCATCTCGGTGAT
>CAIUKQ010000078.1 GCA_903899705.1 uncultured beta proteobacterium | reverse complement strand
TTCATCTATGACACGTCCATCGAACGCGGCGTGCACCTGAGCCAGTTGATCGACCAGGCCGTCGCCGACGATACGGGACACAAGGAATAGTGCCGGCAGAAGGCGTCACAACCGGGCAGCCGCCGAAAACGCAGGTGCGGCGCGTCTATCGCAAGCTCGACGGGTTTCTCCTCTACGACAAGCCCCGGGGCATTGGCTCCAACGGCGCCCTGCAGCATGTCCGCTGGCTTTACCGGGCCGAACGGGCAGGGCACACGGGCACGCTTGACCCCCTCGCATCTGGCCTGCTGGTCATCTGTTTTGGCCAGGCCACGCGCTTTGCCGGGGAACTCCTTGCTTCGGAAAAAACGTATCTGGCGGATATCCGGCTGGGCCAACGCACGAGCACCGGCGATGCAGAAGGCGACATTCTCGAAGAACGGCCCGTGCCGGATGCCCTGCCGGACATCGCCTCCACGCTGGCCGGATTCCTCGGGGACATTCTCCAGATACCGCCCATGCATTCGGCGCTGAAGCGCGACGGCGTTCCCCTGTACCGCCTCGCGCGCAAGGGCATTGAAATCCCCCGGGAACCGCGCAAGGTGACGATCTACTCCATCGCGCTTGAAGGCATGTCGCTGCCTCAACTCAGCATCCGGGTGACCTGCAGTAAAGGAACGTATATCCGGGTGCTTGCCGAGGACATCGGAAAGGCGCTGGGGTGTGGCGCGCACCTATCAAGGCTGGAGCGGACCGGGATCGGCCCGTTCGAGCTGAAGGATGCGGTATCGGAGGAAGTTCTTGCCGGCTTGTCTGATGCGGAACGCCTTGCCCGGATCCGCCCGGCAGAGGGATTGGCATTCGCCTATCCGGCGGTTCATGTGGACGCCTTGTCCGCCGCGAAGTTCTGCCAGGGGCAGTCGATCCTCACAACGGCGCCCGCGCCGGGGGAATATCGCATTTATGACGATCTGGACCGTTTTCTGGGCACCGGTGAATCCAATGACCAGCGTGTGCTTCACCCCAAGCGGGTTTTGCTGCCCGCCGGTTCGGCAGGGAACCCCAATTAGGCGGGAAAAAGACTCAATTGAGTTGTGAAGCACCTTGATTTCAGGCTAAAATATTGCCCTTCAAATCGTCAGAGAAAAAATACCGAAATGCCAGTCACCGTAGAGCAAAAAGCTCACATCATTACGGGCCACCAGCGGGTTAAAGGTGATACCGGGTCTCCTGAGGTGCAAGTAGCACTTCTGACCGCGAGAATCAACGGGCTAACGGACCACTTCAAGGCTCACGTCAAGGATCATCATTCCCGCAGGGGTTTGCTGAAAATGGTGAGCCAGCGGCGCAAGCTGCTCGATTACCTCAAGCGCACCGATGTCGATCAATACAGGAAATTGATTGGCAAACTTGAATTGCGCAAATAACCAACCGAACGCCCACCCAGTTGGGCGTTTTGGTTTTTTGCGGGTGGAAGCTGAAAATTACCCGGCCGTTTGAATTCTTTCGCGGCCCTATCGCACTAGCTACGGCACTAACTCCAGGATAAAAACATGCCATTGAAATCCATCAAGAAGACGTTTGCTTACGGCGCTCATCAGGTCACTTTGGAAACCGGCGAAATCGCCCGCCAGGCGCACGGCGCCGTATTGGTGAGCATCGACGACACCGTTGTGCTGTGCACCGTGGTCGGTGCCAAGACGGCCAAGGTCGGACAGGATTTTTTCCCGCTAACCGTTGATTACATTGAAAAAACTTACGCTGCTGGCAAGATTCCCGGCGGCTTTTTCAAGCGCGAAGGTCGCCCTTCGGAAAAAGAGATTCTGACCTCGCGCCTGATCGACCGCCCCATCCGTCCGCTGTTCCCCGATGCCTTCTACAACGAAGTGCAGGTCGTCGCGACCGTGATGTCGGTGAACCCCGAAGTCGATCCGGACATCGCCGCCATGCTGGGCGTCTCCGCAGCGCTGACCATTTCCGGCATTCCCTTCAACGGCCCGATCGGCGCGGCGCGCGTTGGTTACATCGGCGGCCAGTATGTGCTGAACCCCACCGCAACGCAGTTGCTGGAGAGCGATCTCAATCTCGTGGTTGCAGGCACCGAACATGCCGTGCTGATGGTGGAATCAGAAGCCAAGGAATTGTCCGAAGAAGTGATGCTGGGCAGCGTTGTGTTCGGCCATCAGCAGATGCAGGCCGCGATCCAGGCCATCCATGACCTCGCCGCTGAATCTGCCAAGCCCGTGTGGGACTGGAAGCCGGCTGCGAAGGACGAGGCACTGGTTGCCCGCATCACACAACTGGCCGACGCGCCGTTCCGCGAGGCCTACAAGATCCGCAGCAAGCAGGCCCGCAGCACCAAGCTTTCCGAAATCAACAAGATGGTCAAGGCGGATATTGCGACCAGCCATCCTGATGTCGATGGCAATCAGGTCGGCGACATTCTTTTCGGCATCGAATCGAAAATCGTGCGCAACCAGATCCTCGACGGCGAGCCCCGCATCGACGGTCGTGATACGCGCACGGTGCGCCCGATCACCATCCGCGTCGGTGTGCTTCCCCGCACCCACGGTTCGGCGCTGTTCACGCGCGGCGAAACCCAGGCGCTGGTGGTGGCCACGCTGGGCACCGGTCGCGACGAGCAGATCATCGACGCGCTCATGGGCGAGTACAAAGACCGTTTCATGATGCACTACAACATGCCTCCTTATGCCACAGGTGAAACCGGCCGCGTGGGAACCCCCAAGCGCCGCGAAATCGGCCACGGCAAGCTGGCCTGGCGCGCGCTGCATCCGTTGATTCCGGGCGCGGACGCATTCCCCTACACGCTGCGTCTTGTTTCCGAGATCACCGAGTCCAACGGCTCGTCGTCGATGGCGACGGTCTGCGGCACCTCGCTGGCGCTGATGGATGCAGGCGTTCCCTTGGCCAAGCCGGTGGCGGGTATCGCCATGGGCCTGATCCTGGAAGGCACGCGCTATGCCGTCTTGTCCGACATCCTGGGTGACGAAGATCATCTGGGTGACATGGACTTCAAGGTTGCCGGCACATCCGATGGCATCACCTCGCTGCAGATGGACATCAAGATCGCCGGCATCACCGAGGAGATCATGAAGGTCGCGCTGGACCAGGCCAAGGGCGGCCGCATCCACATTCTGGGCGAGATGAACAAGGCGCTGACCGGCGCCCGTGCCGAGCTGGGCGAACATGCCCCGCGCATCGA
>CAIUKQ010000077.1 GCA_903899705.1 uncultured beta proteobacterium | reverse complement strand
GGGGAATGCCCTGCTATCCCCATCAAAACGGCCCCAATGTTGATGAAAATTTCATTCGTTTCACCGATTCAGCGAAATCGCGTTCAAGCATTGCTTCGCGCGACTACTTATTCAGCGATTCCCTAGCCAATGTGCTGGATACTCGTGGCGAATCCGACCGGGCAATCGGGCTTTACCGCCGCGCGCTGGAGCTCAATGGGCACTACCCGGAGGCGTGCCGCAATCTTGGCCGCGCACTGTTCGAAAAAAAGCGTTATGACGAGGCGATTGGATGGTTAAAAAGGGCGATCGCTGAAGAGCCGGATAACGCGACCGCCCACGTCCACCTCGGACTTTCCCTGCACCGGCTGGGCGCCCTCGACGAGGCGTTGGAGCATCTGAAGCGTGCGACAGAAATAGAACCCGACAACGCGGAGTTTCTCAATAACTACGGCATCGTACTGGCGGAGTGCGGTCTTGTTGAAGAGGCTCGGGATGTCTACCTGCGGGCGGTGGTCGCCGCCCCGAATTCGGGCGTGGCCGATTGCAACCTGGGCATCCTCGCACTAAAAAGCGGGCGTAATGAAGATGCGCTGAATTGCTTTGCCCTCGCCCTGAAAAAAAATACGGACACGCCCGGCGCCCGCAACGGCACCGGCGTGGCGCTTACGGCCCTCGGTCGTTTCGCCGAATCACCCCGGTTCTTTCATGAGGAACTCCACCACTATCCGGATAATGCGGAAGCGCACATGAACCTCGGCATGGCCTTGCTCGCTCTTGGCGCATTCGATGAGGCTTGGCCGCATTATGAATATCGGGCGCAACGCAAGGGTTTTGCGGCTGCAAGCGGCCCCAAATGGCAGGGCGAAGACCTCGGGCACGACACGCTGCTTGTGTACCCCGAACAAGGCGCCGGGGACAACATCCAGTTCCTGCGCTATCTGCCGTTGCTCAGAAAACGCTATCCCGATGCAAAAATCGCCTATCCGTCGCCGGATGCCCTGAAGAGATTGTTTAAACACACCCTGGCCGCAGCCGATGTTGATGTTTATGCCATTTCGCAAAATGTTCACACCCACGGTTTCCAGACCGCATTGCTCAGCGTTCCCGGCCTGCTGGCAACCACGCTTGCGACAATTCCCGCGGACGTTCCCTACCTGCGTGTCGACCCCGCCTGGGAAGATCCCTGGTCGCAGCGTCTTGCCGGCGTCCATTCACCGAAAATAGGGCTCGCCTGGGCAGGCAATCCGGGCTATGCGGGCGACCGCGACCGCAGCATCGGGTTCGAGCTGATTGCAGATTTGTTTGACGTGCCCGGAATATCCTTTATCAGCCTGCAAAAGCCGGTCGACGGGGAACCGCCTGCGCATCACCCCAAGCTGCATGACTGGATGGATGACGCAGCGGATTTCGCGGACACTGCGGCGCTGATTGCGCGCCTCGACCTTGTAATCAGCGTCGATACTTCTGTGGCGCACCTCGCGGGTGCCCTCGGGCGACCGGTCTGGCTTCTGAACCGGATCAACACCGATTGGCGATGGATGCTGGAGCGCGAGGACAGCCCCTGGTATCCAACGATGCGCATCTTCCGTCAGTCATCCCGGGGCGACTGGAAGGGTGTATTGCGCAGGGTGGCGCAGGAACTTGCTCGACGATATTGCGGGGATCACGATCAGCAGTGAATCGGGATCCGCACCCGTCCCGTTATTCAGTTGGGCGCAACGAACATGACGATTGGAAATGAAATCGTTCCCGGCACCGCGGCCTCTGAGAGTTCCAGCCGCGCCCTCAGCCTGACGATCTGGGTCTGCAACCCCACGCCCTGCTTGACCACCGGCAGGGTCGCCCCGAAACGGGACAGGTTCAGTTTTCCTGCCTCCCCCTCCAGAATGGCGGCGTGCACGGCGACCGATTTCAGCGAAAAACCGATCAGAACGCCTTCGGGTGCATTCGTTCGAATCGAAAGCTCAATGGGCTCGCCGAGTTCGACATATCCGCGCGCCACATCCTCGGGGCTGACTTCTATGCTTCGCGGTGCCCGTATGGATGAGATCGAGGCGTGGCGCATGACCGTGGCATGGATGCCCACGTTAATCGTCCCTGCGGCAACGGCTTCCCTGACCAGCATCAATGTGCCGGCAAACAGGAACCCCAACAATGCGCCTGTTGGCTTGCGGCTTACGGTGCGACAGTTTTTTTCGGACGGCAACGAATCATTTCCCGGATAGTGGACTCACCCTGCCGAATTCGGCATTGCTCGCAAGATTACTTTTTGTTTCAGATATTTATCGCGGCAACAGAGTCGAGAACCGGCTTTATATCCTGATTCCGGGAACCAGGTGTCACGCCATTCAATACCGGCCAGGATTCCCTGACCTCCCGTCGCTTCAGGGCAAAGCGAAAGGCGGGGTTGTTCCCTGCCCGATCCTTGCTCTAAATCAAGATTCCCGTCCTTGCGGCGCCTAGGATAGGCCATGCTTTTACAAGGTGGATACCGCATTCCCCTCCGCAGGTGGTCTGAAATGAATAGCTATTGAAAACGAGGCGCTGCAAGGAACGCACATCATGCGCATTGGAGTTCCCCGGGAAATCAAGGTTCACGAGTACCGCGTCGGGCTGACGCCGGAGAGCGTGAGCGTGCTGGCTTCGGACGGCCATGAAGTGATCGTTGAATCCGGCGCGGGTGCCGGCATAAGCGCCACCGACGAGGCATACCGCAACGCCGGAGCCATGGTTGCAAAAACCGCCGCCGAGGTGTTTGACGCGGCGCACCTCATCGTCAAGGTCAAGGAACCCCTCACACCCGAGCGCAAGCTGTTTCATCCGGGGCAGGCCTTGTTCACTTACCTGCATCTGGCGCCCGACCCCTACCAGGCCGACGATCTGATCAACGCCGGCGTCACGGCGATTGCTTATGAAACGGTTACGGCCCCCGATGGAAGCCTGCCGCTGCTCGTGCCCATGTCGGTTATCGCTGGCCGCATGACGGTGCAGGTGGCCGCGCATTTCCTGGAACGTCCGCAGGGCGGCCGCGGCATCCTGATGGCAGGCGCGCCGGGCGTGCCACCGGCCCGTGTGCTGGTGTTGGGCGCTGGCACCGTTGGCAGAAGCGCTGCGGCGATCGCGCTGGGAATGGGCGCGAAAATCGTCATCCTCAGCCGCACCGAACAGGAAGTGGCGGAAATTGAAAACCGGTTCGGACCGGTTCCCAAAGCGGCAATTGCCAGCCCGCAGCGCATCTCCGAGGAATTGCCGTCAGCCGACGCTGTCATAGGCGCAGCGCTGGTGGCGGGCGCGGCGGCGCCGAAGCTGGTCACCCGGGCCATGCTGAAGACAATGAAGCCCGGCGCCGTCCTGGTGGATGTCTCCATCGACCAGGGGGGATGTTTCGAGACCTCGCATCCGACCACGCATGCAAACCCGGGGTTCATCGTTGACGGCATCCTTCACTACTGCGTGGCCAACATGCCCGGCGCGGTGCCGCATACCTCGACCTACGCGCTCAACCAGGCCACCCTGCCCCATGTGAGAAAACTGGCCCGGATGGGAGTAGGCGCGGCGCTGAGGGAGGATGCCCACCTGCGCAACGGATTGAACGTCTGCGCTGGCACCATCACCCAGCGCGAAGTCGCCGCCGCGCTTGGACACCCCTTTCAGGACCCGCTCAAGGCTTTGGAAAACGTCACCTGAGGCCGGAATTGCCGCCGACTGATCGCTTCGGGTGTCCAAGTATTTCTTCGACGCGATCCGCGAGCCATTCATTCCTCGATTCAGCATCGACGTTGACGGCAATGGCCATTTCCCCGGGAGCCAACGGCTCCTCGGTCAGAATCTGGTTTTCCAACACCGTAATACCCGCTTCCGAAGCGTCGTTCAGCGCCGCCTCGCGGGTGCGAACTCGGCGGCGCAACTCATCGTGCGGGGCCTGACAGGAAACAATCATCACCGGCACGCCCAATTCTCGGACGAACGAAACAAACTCGTCGCGGGCTGCGCGCCGGAGAAATGCGGCATCAACAATTGCACCATGTCCGGATTCCACGATGTCACGCGCAAGGTTTTTCAGCCGGTCATAGGTGCGCTGCGTCGTATCCGGCGCATAGATTCCGTCATGCGGTTGCGCATGGGTGCGTGCGCGCGAAGAAAGACCATGCAGACGTTTGCGCTCCACGTCGGAGCGAACCCGAATGGCGCCACACTGCTCGACAAGAATCCGGGACACCGTCGACTTTCCTGAACCGGCAAGTCCGTGCATCAGCACCACATAGGGCCGGTCAGGACAGGCAATGCGCCCGGCGAGTCCGGCATATTTCGCGTATTCGCCTTCCAGCGCGCCCGACGAACTGCCGTCGGCACCCGCCTGCTGCAAGCGGATCATGGCGACCTTCGCCCGAACCATCGCGCGATAAACCAGGTAATAGTCGAACACCCGCAGTCCCTGATAGTCACCCGAGATTTCAAGGTAGGCATTCAGCAATCGCCGCGCCGCGCCCTCTTCGCCGTGCTCCCTGAGATCCATCACGAGGAAAGCCACTTCACTGATGACATCAATCCATCGAAAGCCCGGATTGAATTCAATGCAATCGAACAAGACCGGTGTGTCGTGGTCAAAAAAGATGTTTCCCAAGTGCAGATCTCCGTGGCATTCGCGAACAAACCCGTCTCGTCTGCGACCCTCAAAGATCGGCTTGAGACGCGCGCTTTCGCGACCAGTCCACGCGCGCAAATGTTCAAGCACCGCGCGTTTCGCAGGATCGGAGACCAGCGTGGTCAACTCCTCAAAATTTTCAAGCGCGGCATCCGCGATCTGACCCGGTGTCCCGAAGGTGCTCTCCACGGGTGCGGCGGGAATGCGCGCGTGAAAATCGGCAATGACCGCGGCAAGCGCATCGACCCGCGCAGGGCCGAGTTCCCTGCGACGGACAACGCAGTCGGCCAGATCATCCTGGCTGAAACGGCGCATTTTCAGCGCATATTCAATGACTTGCCCGTCACCGCCGATCCTGGGCGCATCCGGCGGCCCCGCAATGGGCAGAACCTCCAGGTAGATATCCGGTGCCGTACGCCGGTTGAGCCGCAATTCCTCTTCACAAAAGAAGCGGCGGGCCGCCAGCGTGCTGAAGTCGAGGAATGGCAGGTGCACCGGCTTTTTGATCTTGTAGGCATAGTCACCCGCCAGAAAGACCCATGAGACGTGGGTTTCGACAAGTTCAACACGGTCAACGGGATGCGAATAGGACGCGGCGTCGAGCAGCAAGGAAACGGGGGGCTGCGTCACGACAATCTCCGGGCAGGAAACGAATCGGGGATCAGGGGAGCGACCCCCAAATCATTGCCTTCCAGTCTACTCGTCATGCGGGAACATTCGTTGACCTGAGTCAAGGAGCGTTTCAGCGCTCTCTATACCCTTGCATCTGGCGTCAATTTTCGCGCCGCGACCGCTTCGAGAAACCAGCTTGAAACCCCTGATCATCCTGTCATTGGCCATGTTGTTGCCGTCCTGCGCCGTGGTCGGGCCGGACTACATTGTTCCGGTGACAGCGGTTCCCGCCGCATGGAATGCCGCTCAGCCGGGGACGGCCAGCATGGCCTATGAACTTTCCGGCTGGTGGACAAGGCTGAGTGATCCACTGTTGTCACAATTCATTGAACGCGCACTCGCGGGCAATCTCAACCTGCGCGAGGCGCAGGGCCGGGTGCTGGAAGCGCGCGCGCGTCGCGGCTTTGCGCAAGCCGATCGTTTTCCCACCCTGTCGGCAAGCAGCGGCGCCGACCGCCTGCGCCACAGCAACGAGGTGGGCGCGAGATCGGCCAGCGAACTGTATTCGGCGGGCTTCGATGCCAGTTGGGAACTGGATCTTTTCGGCGGCAGGCAGCGCGCCGTAGAGGCGGCTGATGCCCTGCTGCAATCCGCGGAGGAGGACCGTCGCGACGTGCTGGTCAGCATGGCCGCGGAATGCGCGATCAATTATGTGGAAATGCGCTCCTTTCAGGAAAGGCTCGGCATTGCGCTGGCAAACCTTGCCGCACAAGGCGATACCTTCGACATAGCCGGCTGGCGCTTTGACGCCGGACTGGTGACGCAGTTGGACGTCGATCAGGCGAGGACCGCGCTGGAACAGACCCGATCGCAACTGCCGGCCCTTCGCACCGGGCTGGATCAGGCAAAAAACCGCCTCGCCATTCTGCTGGGAGAGAAACCAGGTTCGCTCGAAGAACTGCTCGCACAATCCGCCCCCGTGCCCACACCACCGGAGGCAATCGCCACCGGCGTTCCGGCCGATCTGCTGCGCCGTCGCCCCGACATCCGCAGAGCGGAACGTCGACTCGCCGCGCAAACCGCGCAGATCGGTGTCGCGACCGCAGCCCTCTACCCCAGGCTGACTCTGGTGGGCAGTATCGGCCTGGAGTCGCTCGCGGCATCGCGTCTGTTCACATCCGCCGCGGGCACCACAAACGCCGCCGCCAACGCGGCCTGGACGCTCTTCGATGCAGGTCGGGTCCGGCACAACATTGCAGTGCAGGGAGCGTTGCAGGAACAGGCACTGGCTCGTTATGAAGCCGCCATACTGGGCGCACTGGCCGACGTGGAAAATGCGCTCGTTGCGTATGCCGGTGAGCGGCAACGCCGCGACGCACTGACCGCCGCGAGCGTTTCGGCCGCCAGCGCCCTGCAGATTGCACGCGACCAGTATGCAGCAGGACTGACCGACTTTCTCGTGGTGCTGGAGACGCAGCGCACCCTGCTCGCGCTGCAGGACCAGCGCGCGGCCAGCAACGGAGAGGCGACCTCGGACGTGGTGCGACTGTTCAAGGCACTGGGCGGGGGCTGGCGTGAAAATGCCGAGCCGACCGGAGGACTGCGGCAATGACCGAACAGGGGGCGAATCCCGGATCAGGGCCAGTGCCCGAACAGGTCGTTGAACCGAGTGGCGGTCCGCGGCGCTTGCGCACATGGCTGATCTCAATCATTGCTTTCATCGCCGTCGCGATCGCCGTCTTCTTCTGGCTCACCCAACCGGGAGACGAGCAGGTCCTGTACCGGACCGAGGCCGTAAAGACGGGCAACCTCATCGTACTCGTCACCGCGACCGGCAGCCTGGTGCCGACCAACCAGGTCGATGTCAGCATTGAAATTTCCGGAACCATCCGCGCCGTCGAGGCCGACTACAACGACCAGGTAAAGGTCGGCCAGGTGCTGGCCAGGCTTGACACCACAAAACTCGAAGCCCAGGTGTTGCAGACCAGCGCTTCGCTGGATGCCGCGCGCGCCAAGGTGCTGCAGGTCCGCGCCACCGTCACCGAAGCCGACGGCAGGCTTGCGCGAATGGAGCAGGTCCGGCAGGCCAGCGGCGGAAGGGTGCCCTCGCCGCAGGAGCTCGATACGGCAAAGGCGACGGCCGAGCGGGCCAGGGCCGATGAGGCAAGCGCGACAGCTCAGGTCGCGCAAACCCAGGCGACGCTGGACGCCAACAGAACCGACCTCGCCAAGGCGGTGGTCCATTCGCCCATCAATGGCGTGATACTGCGGCGGGCGGTGGAACCCGGGCAGACCGTGGCAGCGGTATTACAGGCGCCGGTTCTGTTCTCCATTGCCGAGGACCTTGCAAAAATGGAATTGCAGGTCGACGTGGATGAAGCGGATGTGGGCAAGGTGCGAGGCGGACAGGATGCCAGTTTCACCGTGGACGCCTACCCCGAGCGCTCGTTTCCCGCGCGCATCACGCAGGTCCGCTACGGTTCACAAACCATCGCCGGCGTGGTGACCTACAAGGCTGTGCTCAAGGTCGACAACTCGGCACTCACGCTGCGACCGGGCATGACCGCTACCGCGGCGATCACGGTCAACAAGGTGGATAACGCCGTGCTGGTTCCCAATGCGGCATTGCGATTCAGCCCGACCCCGGCTGAGTCTTCGGCACCGGCGAGCGACGGGGGGCTTCTCAGCCGCATACTGCCTCGCGCGCCGCGCCCCGTGCCGCGCGCGAAGGAGGACTCGGCATCAAGACAGCAACGAGTATGGGTGCTGCGTGGAGGCCAGCCCGAACCGGTCGCCGTCACCATCGGCGCGACCAACGGCATCGTCACGGAAATCGTCAAGGGTGAACTGCCGGCCGGTGCCACAGTGATCGTCGACCGCGCAGCAACGAAGCGTTGATGCCGGCACTCATCGATCTGCGGGGAGTCACCCGCGTCTATGGCACAGGCCCCGCCGCCATGCAGGCACTGCGGGGCGTGGACCTCGTCATCGAAGAAGGCGAATTTGTCGCCGTGATGGGCCCCAGTGGATCGGGGAAAAGCACCTGCATGAACATCCTTGCCTGCCTGGACACGCCCAGCACAGGGCAATACCTTTTCAAGGGCATGGACACGGCACGCCTTGATCGCAACCAGCGGGCGATGCTGCGCCGGCAATACCTGGGGTTCGTTTTCCAGGGATACAACCTACTCGCCCGAACCACGGCGCTCGAAAATGTCGAGTTGCCGCTCATATATCGTGGCATGCCTGCAGCGACACGCCGCAACGCGGCGCGGGCCGCGCTGGAGTCAGTCGGGCTGACGGGCTGGGAAGACCACACGCAGGGCGAACTGTCGGGGGGACAGCAACAGCGTGTCGCCATTGCGCGCGCGATCGTGACGCGGCCGTCGGTTCTGCTTGCCGATGAACCCACCGGCAACCTTGACACCGCGCGAAGCCGGGAAATCATGGACCTCATCGCATCCTTCAACCGCGACCAGCACATTACCGTGGTCATGGTCACGCATGAACAGGACATGGCGCTGTACGCCCGGCGGGTCGTGCGGTTTCTTGACGGGCAAGTGGTCGACGATGCCCGACAGAAGGCGGCCGCCTGATGGCCTGGAGCAGCCTTTTGCTCGCCATGAACGAGATACGGCGCAATGTGCTGCGCTCGTTCCTGACCATCCTGGGCATCGTCATCGGCGTGGCCGCCGTGATCATCATGGTGACCATCGGCGGCGGCGCGACCGCACAGGTCACCGACCAGATCCGCAGCCTGGGCAGCAACCTTCTGATACTCAGTCCCGGCCGCCGGATGGGCCCTGCGCAGGCGGGCATTCCGCTGTTCAGCATCGGTGACGCGGAGGCCATCACCCGCGAAATTCCCGCCGCCGTCGCCATCGCGCCCGCCTCGATGCGGTCCATGACCGCCATCTTCGGAAATGAAAACTGGTCGACCACCGTCGTGGGATCGGACAACCGTCTGCTGCAGGTGCGCAACATGCAGATCAGCAGTGGCCGCACTTTCAGCGAGAGCGAACTGCGCTCGGGCGCAGCCGCCTGCATCCTGGGCGAAACCGTCCGGTCCAAGCTGTTCGGCTCCCAGGATCCGCTGGGCGCGAAGATCCGTCTGCAAAGCGTTTCCTGCGAGGTCATCGGCGTCGTGGAGCCCAAGGGCCAATCCGCGTTCGGCTCGGATCAGGACGATTTTGTCGGGATTCCCCTGCGCACGTTTCAGCGGCGGATTGCGGGCAATCAGGACGTCAGCATGATCCAGATTTCGCTGGGCGACGGCGCGCAGACCAACGCCGCCATCGCCGACATCGAGAGGCTCATGCGCGAGCGGCGGCATATCGCGGCCAACGAGGAGGACAACTTCGGCGTCATGGACACGCGCGAACTGACGCGAATGCTCACCGGCACCACGCAGGTGCTGACCGCGTTGCTGGGCGCGGTGGCGGCAGTGAGCCTGCTTGTGGGCGGCATCGGCATCATGAACATCATGCTGGTCTCGGTCACTGAACGCACCAGGGAAATCGGTATCCGCCTTGCGATCGGGGCACTCGAGCGCGAGGTGCTGCTGCAGTTCCTGGTCGAGGCCATGGTGCTCTCCACATTTGGCGGGCTGCTGGGCATCGTGCTCGCCATTGCGGCGTCGGTCGCACTGTCCAATTCCCTCAAGGTGCCCTTCATATTCAATCCGGGCATCGTCGCCATTGCATTTTTCTTTTCGGCGGCGGTTGGAATCGTGTTCGGGTATTTTCCGGCGCGCAAGGCGGCGCGTCTCGATCCCATCGAAGCCCTGCGCCATGAATAACCGCACGAGCAAGCCCTTGACCGTTTGGATTTCATCCAGGAGACAACCATGAAACCCGTATCGAAACTGCTCGTCGCCGCCCTGTGCCTGCTCTCCGGCTGCGCCTCCTACCAATGGGAGCACAGCGGCGGCAGTGGATCGGCGGCGGCCTCGGACCTTGAGGAATGCCACGAACTTGCCCACCTGCAATCAGCGCGAAATCCCGCGAAGCCCAGTCCCATCACCGCGACCTCCGTGCCCGCAAACGGGAAGGAGACCCTGATCGCGTCGCACTCCTCGGTGGCGGAAACACCGATGGAAATGGACCAGGAAAATGCCTGCATGCAGGCCCGGGGCTATCGCCTCGTCCCCGCTTCACATTAAAGGATCCAACATGCTGACACTTGAAGACTGCATTGAAATGTCCGGCCTCACCGAGGAGGAGGTTCTGGCGATCGCCGAACATGAACACATTCCCTCCATCGCCGCGGCGGCGATGGGCCACTATCTTGTGCATTGTCCGGATGGCGAATCCTGCATCAAGGCAATGATCCGCGAGGACATCCTCGACGCTGCCGCCCGCGGCGACCGCATTCACGAACTGACCCTGAAGATGGTTCTGAGACACTTCATCGCCCAACATCCCCGCTGCGACAAGCAGCTGCGAAAGACGCTAGCCTCGTCCCCCTGAGCGCCAGATCGATACCATCAGCCAGAGTCCGCCGGCGATTGCGGCAATAAACCCCAGCACGCCCAGGACCGACGGACGGAACCAACCGCCGCCCTGATCGTTGCTGACGGTCATCACAATGGACGAACCAATGATCAGTGCCGCAGTGACCACGCCAATGGTGAGCCGGCTGGCAGAACGGTCGATCCGTTCGGACGCCCGATCAAGGTGGGCCACATCGATGTTCAGGGTAATGGCGCCTTTTCTTGCCGCACGCAACAGGCGGCGCATGTCACCCGGCAGCCCGGTCAACAGATTGAGCGCCTCGCCGACGCCATCCATGCCTCGTTTCACCAGTGCCTCGGGGGAACGTCGTTCGCGCACCCTGCGGGCAAGAT
>CAIUKQ010000076.1 GCA_903899705.1 uncultured beta proteobacterium | reverse complement strand
GGGGGCCTGCGCCCCATCGTAACTCCCCCATACTTGATCAGCGTTTCCTTAGATAGCCGCGGGCGGCATGCTCCGGCCGCGCAGCATGTCGGCGGCCTTTTCGCCAACCATGATGGAAGGCACGTTGGTATTGCCGCCGGGCACCTCGGGCAAAACGGAGGCGTCGATCACGCGAAGTCCCTCGATGCCGTGCACCCGCAGTTGCGCATCGACCACGGCATTGCCGTCCACGCCCATGGCGCAGGTGCCCACCGGATGGGAGCGGTGGCTGCCATCCTTTCTGACTGCCCCGGCGAGTTCGGTGTCTGACTCCAGCATTTTTCCGGGAAATACTTCGCTGGCGATCATTTCGCGCAAAGGGCTTTGCGCGAACAATTCCCGGCATTTGCGGATGCCGCGAATCATGCAATCCATGTCCTGCGGTTCCTGATACATGTTGAACTGGATGCGCACCTTGTCGCGCGGATCGCTGGAACGCAGCCTGACCCAGCCGCGCGAACGCGGATGCATGACGCCTATGCGGATGGTGAAACAATGCACCGGCGGCGCCGTGAACCCGGGAAACCAGAGGCCCGCGCTGTTGCTGACAGTCATCGGTGTGAGTTGCACATCGGGCCGGTCGTAATCCGGGCTGGATCGAAGGAAGATGTTGGCGGCGGCCCCATTGCTCGCGAACACGCCGTCATGCCGCAGATACCAGCGCGCCACCGCCGCCGTGGCGCGGTCAAGGCGCAGGAAGGGCGTCAGGCCCGCCGCATCGCGCATGCGGTAGAAGTTGGTGTAGTTCGGATGCTCCGAGAGGTTTTGGCCCACACCGGGAAGATCGTGCACCGGCGCGACGCCCATGGCTTTGAGTTCGTCTGCCCGCCCTATTCCGGAGAGCATCAGCACCTGCGGCGAGCCATAAGCGCCCGCGCAGAGCAGCACTTCCCGGTTGACGCGATCCTCAACAATCTTTCCGCCGCAGGCATATTCCACCCCGACCGCGCGTCCCTTTTCAACAATGACGCGCAATGTCAGGGCGCCGGTTCGCACCGTCAGGTTCGGCCGGTGCATCGCGGGATACAGATATTCGCGCGCCGTGCTGGAACGCTTACCCCCACCGATGGTTGCCTCCATGCGGCTGATGCCCTCCTGCACCGCGCCGTTGGGGTCCTCGTTGTGGGGAATGCCGATGGCTTTGGCCGCTTCACGCATCGGTTCGTAGAGCATGTCCTTGTAGTTCATGGGCGTCACATGTATCGGCCCGTCGCCGCCGTGATAAGGCGTCTCGCCGCGCCAGTTGGTTTCAAGCTTCCTGAAATAGGGCAGCACGTCCGCGTATCCCCACCCCGCAAGGCCCATCTCGCTGATCCGGTCGTAGTCGCGGCGGTGCCCGCGTATGCAGATCAGGGCGTTGATCGATGAAGAACCGCCCAGCCCCTTTCCCCGGCCGATGGGAATCCGCCGGTTGTTCATCGCGGGTTCCGGCTCGGTTTCATAGTGCCAGTTGTACGTGCGGGATTGTCCGACGGTGAGAAAGGCCAGCGGCATCACCTGGAACGGATGGCGATCTTTTCCTCCAGCCTCAAGGAGCAGCACCGTAACGTCGCTGTCCTCCGTCAACCGGGCGGCAAGCACCGCGCCCGCGGATCCTGCACCGATAATGATGTAATCGAAGTTCATGGACATGCCCGTTGTCAATTGGGGCAAAGTCTACTTTGTAGTCACGGCACCAGCCAAGCATTAATTGCCCGGGGCATCCCAAGGGTCGATTCACGGCGGCGGAGTGAACTCGCTGCGAGAATGCATGCCAGAATTGACGCCCGCGGACGAACGCGTTTAATGTCGGCCAGGGAGAAAATTCAAACGGATTTTTCCGTGTACCGGGCCTTTGGGAGATAAAAAAGATGAATTGGAAAAACCTTGCACTGATCGTGATCCTGACGGGAGCCACGGGTGCGCACGCCCAGGACTACCCGGTCAAACCGATCCGGCTCATCGTGCCTTTTCAGGCCGGCATCGGCGTTGACACCAGCACACGCCAGATCACTTCCCGGATGACACCGATCCTCGGGCAGCCCATGGTGATCGAAAACCGGCCCGGTGCCTCGACCATCATCGGCACGGATATGGCGGCGAAAGCAGCCCCTGACGGCTACACCCTGTATATCGGGGCCAGCACGGCTGTTGCCGTCATCCCCTATCTGTATTCGAAACTCCCCTACAACATCGAACGGGATTTCGCGCCAATCAGCCAGACGAGCGTTTCATTCGCCGGCATCCTGGTCAACCCTGACTCCGGGATCAGGGACGTCAGGGATTTCATTGCGCAATCGAAAAAACGATCCCTGAACGTGGGCACCATCGGCAATGGCAGCAATTACCATCTGAACGGCGCCTGGTTCGCGCTGCTGACCGGCGCGGACTTCAACTACATCCACTACAACACCTCACAACCGGTGACGGATCTGGTCGCAGGGCGGCTCGAGGCCATATTCGACGGGTTGTCCTCGCATGGCGGTAATCTCAAGGCGGGCAAACTCAAACTGCTTGCTGTTGCCGGCAAAGACCGGCGGCCGGTCTATCCCGATGTGCCGACATTTACCGAAGCGGGGGTGCCTGAGTACGAGCCCTTGGCATGGGGCGGTTTCTTTGCACCCACGGGAACGCCGCAGCCCATACTCGACAAACTAAGCGCCGCGGTTGCAAGGGTGGTTCGCCTGCCCGACCTGGTCGAGCAGGTGCGCGCAGCGGGCAACGAACCGGTTGGAAACTCCCCGGGGGAATTCACCGCATTCGTCAAATCCGAGCAGTCGAAATGGAGCAAGGTGATCAAGCAACTCGGAATTCGCCTGGACTAGAAAGGGTCGACGCGCGGCGCCGAAGGACTCGGCGGTCACCAGCCGGGGCCTGGAGCTTTTGCTCAGCACGCAGAGCACCCGTTTTTCAAGTGCCTTAATTGAACGCCCCGCCTCAACCGCAAACAGCCCGCACCTGCGAAATGTCGGTCAGGCCCTGCAGCACTTTTTCTATGCCGTTCTGCTTCAGCGTGCGCATGCCCTCCTGAATCCCCTCCCTGCGTATTTCATCCACGGTTGCCGCAACCTGGATCAGGCGCTTGACTGCGCCGCTGGTGACCAGAAGCTCGTGAAGGGCAATCCGCTGTGCATATCCGGTCTGATGGCAGACGGGACATCCGGTTGGCTTGTACATGGTGAACTGCCCGTGCCCGGCGCCATACGAAGCCTGCCAGTGTTTCAGCACCGCATCGGGATCCAGCGGACTGTCCTGGCAATATTCAACCAGCAGGTCGCGCACATTGCCTTCGCCGGCCTTGACCGGCGCCTTGCACTTGTCACAAAGGCGCTTGACAAGCCGCTGCGCAAGAATGCCGAGCAACGCATCGGAAAAACTGAACCTGTCCATGCCCAGATCAAGAAGGCGCACGACGCTCTCGGCGGCGCTGTTGGTATGAAGGGTGGAGAAAACCAGGTGCCCCGTCAGGGATGCCTCGATGGCAATCCGGGTGGTCTCGGCATCACGCATCTCGCCGACCATGATCACATCGGGATCGGCGCGCAGGAAGCTGCGCATCGCCCCCGCAAACGTCAGCCCGATCTTGGACTGCACCTGAACCTGGCACAGCCCGGGTTGGGTGATTTCTATCGGATCCTCCGCCGTCCATATCTTTCTCGCCGGCGTATTGATGTAGCTGAGAATGGAATGCAATGTGGTGGTCTTGCCCGAGCCTGTCGGCCCGCTGATGAGAAACAGGCCGTACGGCTTAACCGCAATCTCCTTCATCCGTTCCAGCACGCGCGTATCCAGGCCGAGTTCAGCAATCGGTATGGGCTTGGCGGCCGACAGCAGTCGCATCACAATGTTTTCCAGCCCGCCAATGGTCGGGATGGTCACCACCCGAAGTTCGATATTTGCCGGTCCGAACTGCGTGAATTCGATCCTTCCATCCTGGGGCTTGCGCCGCTCGGAGATGTCCATCTTCGCCATGATCTTGATTCGCGACAGCACCGCGTTGTGGCTCTCCGGCGGAATTTCCATGTGATCAAACAGAACGCCGTCCTTGCGAAAACGCACTCGCGACGGCGTCTTGCCCGGATACACATCGATATGGATGTCGGATGCGCCGACGGCGCAGGCGCTCAGAATGATCTGGTTGACCATCTGGACGACGGAATTGGTCGATTTCAGGAAGCTCGCCAGACCCTTGTCCTCGGCGACATGGCGAGCGAGCCAGTTCTTCAGGGAGGAGAGACTCTTCGCGTCGAGAACCTGCGCTTTCGAATGGTAGTCGGATATCAGCTTGGCGATATCTTCGGCAAGGCGCGCGTGGGTAACACTGGCACTGGCGCGAAGTTCCGGCCCGTCGAAGCTCGACAGCAACTTCTCCTCGGAATCAAAATGGACTTTGATGCTTGACTGGAGCTCGTTCAGGCCCCGTTCAATCGCGCTGCGCGTGGCTTTTCCCCTGACAAGATCCTCGAGTACCGCGACGGCCTTGTACAGGATCTTGTGCTGCTCATCCAGGATCGGAACTCCGGTTTCCTGCTCCTTCGCCCAATTGATGTTATGCACGACCATTCACCGTCCTTGCTGACCGGCGCTTTGGAGGCGCGGAAAATTCGGTCGCCGAAAGTTCGGCGCCGCCGAAAAAGCAGAATCCCGATGGCATGGGTGATCTCTGACTGAAAATCCCAACCTATCAGGGCATACCCGGACGCCTTTGCGTTATCTCAATCCTCGAGGAGAATTATAATATTTATTATAATAATCAATTAGTTATAAAATATCCGCCTGGAGCATCTCACTCTCCGAATCGATCGACCAGGCCCTCCCAATTGCGCGGGAACGCAATCTTCCGGGTGATCACCCGCTTCGTGTGTCCTGAATTGATATAGGCCGAATGCTTGCCCGGCCCGCCCGCCACGACAATCTTGAGGCAGCCGGGATTCGCGAACAGGGGCACACTCCTTCCGCCAGGCGTGTTGATCAACTTTGTTTCGTCAATCTGCCGGCGCAGGGATTTCAGCGTCTCATAGGGAATGGACGCGTGATCGAATACGAACTGCTGCACATCCTTCTTGCTCCATCCCGCGGCCGCAATGCTCTGCGCATGCTCGGGTCCGAGGACCAGCAACGTGTCGCGCGCAATGATGTGATCCATCGACCTCAGGTGAAACCGGCTGAGTTTCGAGACCACATCGGAGGCCACTGTCAGAATCTCCCCGGGGGTGATGCCGACGTGATCCGAGACGTTCTCGGGTGCATAGGCGCCGAGCACCGTCACCGTGCTGTCCTCGAGGTCAAATCCTTCGTCGACATGGAATGGCGCCCAGGGATTCTTCTCCTCGTTTTCACCCAGACAGTAGGTGTAGTTCTCGGCCATGCCCAGCGTCGTCATGTCGCTCTCGCCGATGCGGGCTCCGCCGATGTTGTTGAGGATCAACCGGATGGCACGCCCGATGGTGGCATTGGCCTGCCAGCCATGCCCCAGGGCGCCCGAGGAACAGTTGACGTTGAGCTGTGCGCGTATCGGTCCGTTGATCAGCAGCAGCGGACTGTGCGGCCCGGTGGAGCACTGCACGCCGGCAAGGTCGAAGTCCGGTTCCAGCATGCCCTCCACCGCGGCAATCAGCACGGGCATGTAGGTCGGACGGCAGCCGGCCATCACGGCATTGATGGCGATCTTCTCGATCGTGATCGTTGCATTCTTCGGCACCATTCTTCCGAGCACATGGAGAGGCGGGAGATCGGTGCCCGTCATCATTTCACGCACCGCATCCGCGGTCGGCGGAACGATGGGCAGTCCGTCCGTCCAGCCATTGCGGTAGAAGGCAGCGGTGACGGCGGCGCCCGAACCCTGGATTGAGATGAGCTCGCTCGACGGGCGCGCCGTATCGTCTCGCGCAGACTCGCCCGATACCGCCGATTGTCGCGTGCCCAGAAACGCCTCCACCGCGAGACCCGCCTTGGCACACACATCCTCGGCGGGTATTCCTCCGATGGGTGGCGGCACGAGCGAAATCTTCAGATCGGGAATGCCGCCGCTTTTCGCCGTCGCCTTCGCGAGACGGATGAAATCCGTCGTGCCGACGGCGAGCGTGGGCGTGCCCAGCTTCTCGATTGCAATGAGGTCATGGATACACCATGACGTGCAGCCGCCTCAGTCGGCGAGGCCGCCGATCACGATGTCGGCGCATCGGGCGATAAGACCAAGCTGTTCCTTGGTGACGCCATAGGCCGTCGTCGTGGACGGGTCCAGTTCCCACATCCTGACCGTCGTGATCCCCTTGTAGCGGGACTCGAACCGGCGGGCCACCTCATTGAGAAACACATCCCCGTTCGGCTTGCCATTCCACCACAGTCCGATTCGCTTGCCGGTGAAATCATCGAACCGTTCGGCGCCGCCATGGTCTTCAATGTCGACCGCGCCAACCGGATTCAGAACCTTCCATTCCTGGGCATTCATGGCATCAGTCCCGAATCAATCCGCGGGCGGAAGGTTGATCTGCTTGATGAGCTTCGCATAGCGCGCCACATCCTCGCGGAACTTGGCGCCGAACTGCTCCGGTGTCGTGCCGGCGCCGTCACCGCCCCAGACGGGCATCTTGTCGTTGATGTCGGGCATGCGCACCGTCTTGATGGTTTCATTGGCGATCTTGTTCACGATGTCCCGCGGTGTTCCGGCGGGAACGAAGAGGCTCACCCAGCCGACATAATTCACATCGGGATATCCCAGTTCCGCCATGGTGGGCACGTCGGGAAACGCACCGCCCCTCGTCGTTCCCGATACCGCCAGCGCGCGCAGCTTGCCGGCCTTGACCAGTTGCACCACCGCCGTGGGATTGAGGAAGGACATCTGCACGTCGTTGCGAAGCAGGGCCGGTACGGCATCACCATCGCCCTTGTAAATCACATCGGTGAAATCGATGCCCGCCGCAAGGCGAAACATCGCGGAGGTCAGATGCAGGCCCGATCCCAGCCCGATGTGATAGTTGTTGAGCTTGCCCGGATTCGCCTTGGCGAGCGCCACCAGTTCCTTGACGGTGCCCGGAAGGGTGGGATGGGTCACCAGCACCAGGTAAGTCGACATGATCTGGCTCACCGGCACGAAGCCGTTGACCGGATCAAAGGTGAGCTTTCTGTAAAGGCTGGGAGCCACGGCAAGTGCCACCGTGGTGAGCAGTATCGAAGTGCCGTCGGGCGCCGAACGGGCAACCACCTCGGCGCCAATGTTGTTTCCGCCGCCGGGACGATTCTCGACAATCACCGGCTGTCCCCAGGCCTCCGAGAACTTCTGGGAGAAGGCGCGTCCGATCACGTCCTGCCCGCCACCGGGCGCGGACGGAACGACGATGCGCACCGGCTTGGTCGGATAGTTTTGGCCAACAGCCGCGGTGGCGAAGCCCAGCGACAAAACGCCCAGTGCGAACAAGCGAACCTTTTGCATCATTCCTCCTCGGGGTGAATCCATGTCAAACCGGATCTGGATCCGGCAAACCGCGTGCACAGAACTGCGCGCGATATTACCCCAGCGAAACCCGTGACGCGGAACCACCCTCGATGCAAACGCTCAATGATGGTCCTCGAGCACCATCGCCGCGCCCTTCGCGCCGATCATGAGGGTGGGGGCGTTGGTGTTGCCCGTTGTCACCGTCGGCATGATCGACGCGTCGATCACACGCAGCGCGTCGATGCCCCGTACCCGCAGGCGTGAATCGACAACGGCAATGCCCTCCTCACCCATACGACAGGTGCCGACGAGGTGATGAACCGTGCTGCCGGTGGCGCGGATGCTGGCTTCAATGGCCGCATCGGATTGCGCACCGGACCCCGGACCCGTCTCATGCGAAATGAACGGCGCAAGCGCCACGGAAGCAAAGATTTTCCGGGCAATATGAATACCCGAGACAAGAACACGGATGTCATCGGGATCGGATAGGTAATTGAGTCTGACCACAGGTGCGGCGAAGGAGTCATTGGATGCAGCCATGATCGAACCGCGGCTCGCGGGCCTCGCCAGAGAGACCGAGATGCGCAGACCCGGTTCTTGCTCCAGCGCGCGGTATTGCGCCGGGTCAAAGCTGCCCGGAAAGAACAACAGTTGCAGATCGGGAACCTCGAGGTCATCACTGCTGCGGCAGAACACCGAGGCGCTGGTGGCACCGAAGGTCAGTGCGCCGCGCCCGTTGACCAGCCAGCGCAGCGCCTCCCACGGCGCCCGCGGCCAGCGACGCAACTGATTGATGGTGAGGCAATCGCGCGCGCGCATCGACACGGGCACGAAATAATGATCGGAAAGATTGGCACCGACCCCGGCAATATCCGCGACGATCGGAACCCCGATCGAGCGCAGGTGCGCCGCCGGACCAACCCCCGATACCTGCAGCAACTGCGGTGAGTTGATCGCCCCCGCGCAAAGCATCACCTCACGTCTCGCCCGCACCCTGGTTTCAACACCGTCACGGAGAAACGTCGCCCCGGTGCAGCGTTTGCCCTCGAACTCCAGCCGGGTCACGCGGGCGCCCGTTTCGACGCGCAGATTGGCGCGGCGGCGCGCGGCGGCAAGAAACGTGGTCGAGGATTGTCGCCAGCGTTTTTTTCGCGTCATCTGCGAGTAACCCACGCCTTCGACGGTCATTCCGTTCAGATCGGGCATCAGGGCGTAACCCGCCTGCTGCGCGGCCTCAACAAAGCGGTGGGTGATCGGAAGGATGCTCCGGTAGGGCTCGACCGCCATGGCTCCTTCGCGCCCGCGATAGCGATCGTCGCCCCCCTCGAATCGTTCAATGGATTTGAAATACGGCAG
>CAIUKQ010000075.1 GCA_903899705.1 uncultured beta proteobacterium | reverse complement strand
GATGCAGGCCACGGCCTCGCCGACAAAGCGCACCCGGCCCTGGGCCAACGCGGGCCGCACGGTCTTGACGAGGTCAGTGCCGTCACGGCTCTTGCCGGCGATGGCATTCACCGGCATGGGCTTCAACCCTGCGGCGGCAATATCATCCCCGGTCAGGATGGCCTGCACGCCCTTTTGCGCCCGCGCTTCCGCTGTGTCGATGGACAGGATCTCCGCATGCGGCCGGTCTGATCGCAGGAAGTGCGCGTACAACTGCCCGGGAATGTTGCGGTCACCGGTGTAGGAACCGGTGCCGGTGACATAGCGGTGGTCTTCGAGACGGCCTTTGAAATCGTGAGTGCTCATGGGGTTCTATTCAACAGTGAAGACGGGGATGAAGGACCTGCGGAAATCCAAGGATACCAGCCCTGCAACGCGGCCTGCAGGGCCCCGGGCGATGGCGGAGGTTCAATCCTGCGGCGGCAGGCGCGCGTCCCGAACCACTTTCTCGAACTTGGCAACGTCGGATCGAAACTGGGTATCGAACTGCTCGGGTGTGCTGCCCACCGGCAATTGCCCGAGCGAGGGCAGCTTCTGCGTTACATCGGGCGAATGCAGCGCCTTCACGGCTTCGGCGCTGAGGCGCTGCACCACATCCCGTGGTGTTGCAGCGGGAACGAACAGGCCCTGCCAGCTGGTCGAATCAAATCCCGGGAAGCCACTCTCGGCGATGGTGGGCACATCGGGCATGGAGGCTGCGCGCCGGATACTCGTCATGGCGATGGCGCGCAACTTCCCGCCGCGCACGAGGCCCTGAGCCGCCGCCAGCGGCAAAACCGCGAACTCCACTTCACCTGCGATCAGCGCGGTGTTGAGCGGTGCGTCCCCCTTGTAAGGGATGGGCTCCACGGCAATGCCGGCAGCCGTCTTGAACAGTTCCATGCTGAGATGCAACGGATTGGCCACGCCGGTGGAACCAAAATTGAGCTTTCCCGGATTGGCTTTGGCCAGTGCAATCACATCCTTGACCGAATTGGCGCCGACCTTGAGACTGGCCACCAGAATGAGTTCCGTGGCAACCAGCTGCGTCACCGGCGCAAAGTCCTTCGTGGCATCAAACGGCGCTTTTTTATACAGGGCCGGGATGATCGCCAGTGCATTCGGAATCAGCAGCAGGGTATATCCGTCGGGCGCCGCCTTGGCCACCGCATCCACGCCGATGATCGCGCCCGCGCCGGGACGGTTGTCCACCAGCACCGGCTGTCCGACCGATTCGCTCATCTTCGCGCCCACCATGCGCCCGAGCACATCCACCGACCCCCCCGCCGGAAAGGGCACCACGATGCGTATCGCCTTTGCCGGAAAGGCTTGCGCGCAGGCCCACACCGGCATTGCGCCGATTGCCAGCATCACTGCCAGGCGCGCAAAAAAGCCGGATGTCCGTGCAGCCCGCACCCTCGTGACCTTTGTGTCTTTCATCATGTCCCTTGTTCGTATCCCTTGTGTTTGGCCGATGGCGCCGCGCCACCCGTCCGCAATATAACCAATTGATTTATAAATACTTTTAGAGAAGCAGCGCGGGCAGACGCAATGCCAACTCACCCGCCCCGCGCCTGCATGCTTTGAATCTGTGCCTCGGCTTCCTTTTGCATCATGCGCCGCATGCGCGCAATGCCGACATCCGACTGGATCAGGGTTTCGCGTTCGCGCACATTGGCGGGAATGTCTTCCATGATGTCCTGGTCCTGATTGAGCACGTCCAGGTGCCGCTTCTCCAACCGGTTCTTGTAGAGAAACCGCCACATGTCCCGACGCCAGCCCGATGACTTCTGCCAACGGAATACCCAGAAATAGGTGTGTTCGCGGTCAATCGGCGTGATGTGGCTCAAGATGCGAAAGAAATTCCCCCCGGCCTGCTTCGGATACGGGATGTCGGTCCAGATCCAGAAATTGCTGCCGGGCTTGTAGATCACCTCGGTGCGGTCGATGTTGACCCCGCGCTGGTTGTCGCGCTCGATCACGAACCCGGTCGGCGTTTCATGCAGTTGCAAAACGCTTTGCTTCACGCCGTAGCCCAGGGTGAATGAAACCGCATGGAGAAACGGCGCGTGCATGGGATCGAGCCGGTTCTCCATCGGCAGCGTGTAATGGCAGTCCCACTCCGCGGCATGGAGAAACCCCGACCATTCTCCGGACACCAGCGGCTCGGGCAATTCCAACTCCGGAACCTCGCTGGTCGTTCCGTTGGAAAAATACAGAAACACCGCGCCGGCCGCCTCACGAACCGGATAGGCGGCAATCGCTTTTTTGCCGACCATCGGGCATGAATGCACCGGCGGCACGGCGACCACCACGCCATCGCCATCCACCGTCAGTCCGTGATAAATGCAGGCAAGACCTTCCGGGAGAACGCGGCCCTTGGACATTCGCGCGCCGCGATGCGGACAGAAATCCTCCACGGCATTCAGCTTTCCAGACGCATCGCGCCACAGCGCAATATCCTGATTGAGGCGCTTGAGGTGCAACGGTTTGTCGCCGACATCACTTGAGCGGCACACCAGGTACCACTGGTTCAGGAGACCGGTTTCCAGCATCTCCCCGGCGCTTCGGGGCAGCTGCGACGAAATCGGTGTGAAGGGTGGGGATCGGTCGTTCATCGCGATGTCGCATTCATTGTGGTTCGCCGTTCATCGTGGATACGGGCGCCGCCGCTCATCACGCGCCAAGCCGCTTGAACTCCGCCTCGAGGCTGGCCGCAGTCCATGCCGCCCCTTCGGGCGGAGCCAAACCCAGTCCATTCAGCCCGGACGCAAGGGCATTCAGATCATCGGCGCCCTCGCCCAGCAATTTCTCCAGCGCATCGCCGAGGCGGTCTTCATAAGACGTTTCGTTCATGGGAATCGTGGCACACCATCAGGGCATCGGCGACAATCGCCGCATCGCATTCACCATAGTATGGACAAGCCATGGAATCGAATCAAGTTGGCTATATCGGCATCGGAAGAATGGGCGGCCGCATGGCGAAGCGCCTTCTCGACGCCGGGTATTCACTGGCGGTCTACGACGCCAATCCGGCGGCGATGGCGCCGCTGACCGCTCTTGGCGCGCGCGCCTGCGCAACGCCCGCCGAAGTGGCCGCGCAAAGCAGCATCGTCATGAGCTGCCTCCCGGGGCCCGAGGAAGTGGCCGAAGTCATGGAAGGTCCCCAGGGAGTGCTGTCCATCCCGGGCGGCAATCGACTGTTGATCGAAATGAGCACCATCGGCCCCGCGCAAAGCAGGGCACTTGCGCGCCGCAGCCGCGAGGCCGGGTTCGCCTATATCGATGCGCCCATCAGCAACGGCGTGGGCCCGGCGGAAACCGGGGAACTCACCATCATGGTCGGGGGGGAACGCGGGGATTTCGATCGCGCGCAACCGGTGCTGCGCCATCTGGGAAACCGCCTGTATCACATGGGCGACATCGGGACGGGCAACTTCACCAAGATCGCCAATCAGGTGATCTACCTTTCCTACGTGGCCTCGGTGTGCGAAATCGCGCGGGCCGCGCGTGGACTGGACATGGACGTACCCAACTTCATCGATGTGATGCGAAATTCAGTGGCCGGCCGGCCGATGATGACGCACTGGGAGGATCGCTTCGAAAACGGCGACCGGGTGGCCGGGTTCCAGATCAGCCGCCTGCTCAAGGACCTGCAGCTCGGCGCAGACGTCTGCGCGGAACATGCCTTCGACATCCCGGTGCTGGAAACCGTGATCAACACCTACAAGAAGGCAAGTGACGCGGGTCATGCCGACCTCGACATGACCGCGATTTACTCGGTGGATCAGGACTAGCCCGATCCGCCGACTAAATGCCGCCTCAGTCGGGCATCTTCAACCGCGGCGCGGTCTTGTCCAGGAACTGGCGCAGGCGCTCGATCGACTCGGGGCTTCGGGTGTATTCGCCCACCATGCGCTCGAAATACAGGCCGTCGTCGTAACCCATGTCCTGCAGTCGCGGCAGGCTGTTGGTGATGGCGAAGTTCGACAGGGGCGCGTTCTTGCAGATGCGTTTGGCAAGTTCCTTCGCCTTGGCGAGGGCCTGCCCCTTGGGCACCACGTAATGCAACAGCCCGCGCTTCTCGCCTTCTTCGGGCTTCAGCACCCGGCCGGTGAGCATCATGTCCTGCATGCAGGAAAAGCCCAGTATGCGTGCGATGCGCACTGAGCCGCCGCCACCGATGTAGATGCCGCGCGTGCCTTCGGGCAGGCCG
>CAIUKQ010000074.1 GCA_903899705.1 uncultured beta proteobacterium | reverse complement strand
AACGACTTCAACTTGGATCGTTTCGACCTTAATCGCTCACCCGTCTCTAGGCAATGAAGCAAATCCATGAAGATTTCCATGCCGATTCTGCTCGAAACGATTTGGTATTGTCGGATTGCGCCATCGCGAAGCCTAAACAAAGGGGATTGCCAGGACGTCTTGTCGTCATATTCCGAGGTGAAAAGTATCCTGTTTGAAAACCCGCCTGTGACAGCGTGAAGATCAAGTTGGACAAGATAAGCAAAAGTTAGGTATGCAATTCTCCTTCTCTTCTCATCAGAATGCGCGAAAACCGTCTTAGAGTCGACAATGTCGCTGACTAAACTAACCGGAAAGGCGTGATGGATCTGTCCGTACCGCTCGCGCACGCTCTCAAGGAGTATTTCGTCCATCCTGTGAACGAGTGCGGATAGCGCCAATTCCTTTAACGCGTTTTGATTGAGCGCCTCCATCGAAAATGCCTAACGTAGAGCTAACCGGCGCTGCGCGGCTTTATCGCGCAGCGAACAGCGACCGAAGGGAGCGAGGTTGAGCGCCGGGTTAGGCATCACTTCAGCGACGCTTGGCACTCAGTAGTTGTACGGTAGATATTTCCCGTCCTTGGGGAAATGAACACACCGTAGTCCTTGTTGTAGTTCTTGGGGTGAGCGTGCCCTGGGACAACGGCCACACAGCCAAAGTACAAAACAGCGTACAGCTCGTTATTGATATTTGAGTTGTGAAAGCCGACTACTGTGTCTGACCCGCCAACATCCTTAATTCCTATTTGCAGAACCTTCCCGAATCCATAGGTGCAGTAGCGTCCGTTGTTTTGAATCTCTTCACACTTGGTTGCCTCTACCGCTCGCTGAAACAGACGGTCTTGCAGCGACTTCTGTGCGAAGGCCGGCGTGGTGGCGAGCACTAGCGCAAGTGTTGAGGCGATGGCGCGTAGGGTGACTTGGATATTCATGTTCGTTTCCATGCTGGTGAGCGCTGAAGGTGTAATGCCTAACGTTCAGTGGTTGCAGAATTTGGTTGCAGAAACTGGTTGAACTTTTTAGTTGAAGAATTCAGCCTCGATTTGCGATCTGATTTCATTGATTTGCCCATTCAGCCAATCGTCAGTCATCCCGATCCCTCCCGGATACGTTATGCCTTTTTATCCAATTTCTCAATACTTTCAGCCATATGGAAAGCGGCCCTGTTGCTGCAGCATCCCCTCGCCTGCTCGATACGATGCGAGATACGATCCGCAGAAAGAACTACAGCCTGCGCACGGAGGAGACCTACCTTCATTGGGCCAGGCGATTCATTTACTTTCATAACAAGCTGCATCAGCATGGTTCAGGAATTGCCGGGCCATTCGAGCGTGGGGACCACGATGATCTATACGCACGTGATGAACAAGGGCGGCCGGGGTGTCTTCAGTCCGCTGGATAAGATGGCGCCGGGTTCTTCATGACCGCCGGATTGCGCCAGCCCCCACCCAGCGCCTTGAAGATCGCCACCGAGGCCTGCAACCTTGAGAGCCGCACCTGCGCGGCCTGGTCCTGTGCGGAAAAAAGCGTGCGCTGGGCATCGAGCACTGTGAGCAGGTCATCGGCGCCCGACTTGTAGCGCAGTTCGGAGAGTTCCAGCGCGCGGCGCGCACGGTCACGCACCTGCTCCTGCAGCGCTTCCTGTTCGGCGTTGCGGCCCGCGGCGGCGAGGCTGTTGTCGACATCGGCAAGCGCGGCGAGGATTGTCTTGCGATAAGTCTCGACCAGTTCACGTTCGCGTGCGACGGTGAGGTCCACCTGCGCCTGCAGGCGGCCGGCGTTGAAGATGGGTTGCAGAAGGGTCGCGCCGATGGATTGGGATCGTGTCGGGTTGGTGAACGACAGGAGATCACCGCTTGAGAGGCCCAGCGAACCGGTGAGGGATATCGTTGGCAGCAGTGCGGCACGCGCGGCGGTGATGTTGGCATTGGCGGCGAACAGTTGCGCTTCGGCGCTGGCGAGGTCGGGGCGGCGCAGCAACAGGTCGGAGGGCAACCCGGGAGATGCCACCGGAACACCCAATGTGGTGACGGAATTCTGTGCCACATCAAAGCCTTGCGGCGGGCGGCCCAGCAACAGGGCGAGTGCTGCAAGTGTTTGATTTTCCTGCAATATCAGGGGTGGCACGGTGGCGCGCAGGGAAAGCAGCGCGGTCTCCTGCCGGTTGAGATCGAGCGCCGATGCGACGCCGAACTTGTACCGCGAATTCACCACGGCAAGGACACGTTCCGCGATCGCAATATTTTCCCGCGCGATGCGCAGCCGGTCGCGCACCGACAGCACATTGAAGTAGGCGTTGGCAAGGCCCGTCACCAGCGTGAGCTTTGCGGTTTCGAAATCGAAGCGGCTGGCCGCGAGGCTTGCCTGGGCCGAGCGCGCGTTGGAAGCGTTCTTCTCCCAGAAATCAATTTCGTAGCTCGCGGAGAACGACCCGCTGGTGGCATCGGTGGTGGTGAAATTGCCGGCGCCGGAGGCGCGCGATTGGCCGCGCGAGGTGCCGGCGTTAAAGTTCAACACGGGAAACAGCGGGGCACCCGCAACGCGTGCCTGCGCCTCGGCTTGCTCGATGCGCCGGATGGCGATGGCGAGGTCGGGATTGGCTTCAATGCCGGACGCCACCAGCCGGGTCAGCTCATCGGAGCGGAAACCCTGCCACCACTCGGTGGAAAGCTTTTCAGTATCACCCGCCGGCAGCTGCGCGAATGCGACAGGGATGGGAACGCCGTGCCCAGGTGAAGGCGTGTTCTGCGTGGCACACGCCGTAAGGATCAGCAGGAGACCACCGGCAATTGCGTGCTGTTTCATTGGCCGCTCATTCCGCTGAAAGCGCGACGACCGGATCGAGATGCGCAGCTTTTCTCGCCGGCATGAATCCGAAAATCAGACCGGTGGCGAATGCACATCCGAACGCAAGCAGCACCGGCCCCCACGAATAGACGATGGGCTTGCCGAAGTACTGGATGATCGCGGCGGTGCCGAGGCCTCCGATCACGCCGATGAACCCGCCCAGCGAGGAAACGACGATCGCCTCGGTGAGGAACTGCTGCATGATGTTGCGGGTGCGGGCGCCGGTGGCCATGCGGATGCCGATTTCGCGGGTGCGCTCGGTGACGCTCACCAGCATGATGTTCATCACGCCGATGCCGCCCACCAGCAGCGAAATCGCCGCCACCGCGCCCAGCAGCAGCGTCAGCGTGTTCTGCGTCTCCGATGCGGTCTCGATGATGGAGGCCATGTTGCGGATGAAAAAATCGTTGGTGCGGTGGCGCTCGAGGAGCAGCGTATTGACCGCCTCCTGCGTATCGTCGATGACCGAGGTGTCCTCGACAGCCACAGTGATGGTGCGCAGGAACCGCCGCCCGAACAGGCGCAGGCTCCCGGTGGTGAGCGGCACGAACACCACGTCATCCTGATCCGCGCCGAAGGGCGTGGCGCCCTTGGTGCTCATCACGCCGATCACCTGGCACAGGATATTTTCCACCATGATGTATTTGCCGATCGGATCGCCACCGCGCGGGAACAGGGTGTCGGCCACGGTCCGGCCGATCACCACCACCGAGGAATACTGGCGCACATCATTGGCCGAAAAGAAGGTGCCGCTGTCCACCTCCCAGTTTCGGCCGATGGGGAATGTCTCCGAGGTCGCGGTCGCCGTCGTCTGGTAGTCGATGTTGCCAAAGCGCACTGTCGCGCCGCCGCCCATCTCGGGCACCGCGGCAAGGATATTCGGCAGCCTGGCAATCGCCTCGGCATCGTCGGCGACGAGCGTTGCAATGCTCCCGCCCTTGCCGCCACGATTGGCGCCGCCGGGGCGCACCAGGAGCAGGTTGGACCCCAGCGAACTGATGCGGTCCATCACCGACTTGCGCGCGCCATCGCCCACGGCCAGCATGGTGATCACCGACCCCACGCCGATGACGATTCCAAGCAGTGTCAACACCGTGCGAAACAAATTGGAACGCAGCGCCCGCAGCGCGGTTTTTGCGGCCTCGTGGAAGCCTGCAATCAACGGCACGTCACGGTCCCGGGAGGCACCCAATGCCTTTGTCCCCTCTTCGGCCGGCTGCGGGCCGGGATCGGAAACAATGTCACCGTCGCGAATCTCGATGACGCGCCGGGCCTCGCGCGCCACTTCGGCCGCGTGGGTGATGAGGATGATGGTGTGACCACGGCGCGAGAGCTCGCGAAGCAGATTCATCACCTCTTCGCCGCTTTTGGAATCCAGCGCGCCGGTGGGCTCGTCGGCGAGGATGATGCGCCCGCCGTTCATGAGCGCGCGCGCGATCGACACGCGCTGCTGCTGGCCGCCTGAGAGCTGGTTGGGCTTGTGGTCGAGGCGTTCCCCCAGCCCCAGGGTTTCCAGCAACTGTTCAGCGCGGGTTTCGCGCTCGATTGGATCCATTCCGGAGTACACCGCCGGCACTTCGACGTTTTCGACCGCCGTGGCGGTGGCAATGAGGTTGTAGCTCTGGAACACGAAACCGAACGCCTCGCGTCGCAGGCGCGCGAGTTCATCGCGATCCAGATCCGACACATCCTCGCCCATGAACCGGTAGCTTCCCGTGCTGCAGCGGTCAAGGCATCCCAGGATATTCATGAGCGTGGTCTTGCCCGAGCCCGAGGCGCCCATGATGGCAATGAATTCACCGGGATAAATCTTGAGCGATATCCCGTGCAGCACGCGCACCGCGAATTCTCCGTTGCGATACGTCTTGGTCACGTTGCTCAGTTCGATCAGCGGCGCGGTTGGCGCCGGGCCGGGATCGGGACGTGGTTCCTCATCGCGCTTCATGTTCCGGGTCCTCGCATCAGATGCGGGGCGTGAACTTGGCCGCGCCCCCACCCTTGCCGGCGCCGCCCGCGCCACGCACGCCCAGTTGCACCTGCTCACCGGGTTCGAGCCCCTCGAGTATTTGCGCGGAGACGCGGTTCATCATGCCCACCCTGACCTCGCGATCTTCGAACGTGCCATCTTCTTTGGCAATTCGAACCATCGCGCGGCCATTGGTGTATTGCGCCCGCGGATCGGTGGCAACTCCACCCTCGCCCGCGCGGCCCGGACGCGAAGCCGGACCCTTGCTATCGCTTCCGCCTTTTTTTGCGGCGGGATTTTCAGACGAGGGCTCTCCGCCTGCGCGTGGAACGGCACCCTTGCTGTTGCGCGTTTTGGCCGCACCGTCCTTCGCATCGGCAGGCTTCGCATCCTCCGATTGAGGACGATCCCCCTTTGCGCCGCCGCGTCGCCCCCCGCCCACGGGGCGCAGCGCCGTGATCGGGACAAATACCGCGTCGCGCGCGCTGGCGGCAATGAAGAACACCTGGGCCGTCATCTGCGTCATCAGTTCGCCGGTGGTGTTGGGCACATCAAACAGCGCGTCATACAGCACCACGTTGTTGACCACGTTGGGGGTCGGATTGATCTGCCGCAGGTTGCCGTACCAGCGCCGCGTATCGCCGCCCAGGGTGGTGAAGTACACCTCCATGCCGGTCTTGAGCTTGGGCACGTCCGCCTCGGACACCTGCGCCTGCACCGTCATCACCGACAGGTCCGCCACACGCAGCACGATGGGCGCCTGCTGGTTCGCATTGAGTGTCTGCCCCTGCTTGGCAGCGATCGAGGCCACGGTGCCGGCCATGGGCGCGTAGATCTTGGTGTAATTGAGGTTCGCCTCGTCTCCGCGCAGGCTCGATTCAGTCTGCTGCATCTGGGCCCGGATGGCATCGATTTGCGCGATGAGCGATTTAACGCCTGCCTCGGCGCTTTGCAACGCGTCGTCGGTGGTGGCGTTCTCCTTCATCAGGCCGCGCTGGCGCGCCAGCTGCAACTCCGCCAGGGCCAGCTGCGACTGCTTGTCGGCCAGCTGCGCCTGCTGGTTGCGATACTGCGCACGGTCGGCATCGACGCGCGATTGAAAGACGGTGGGATCGATCTCGGCCAGCAGATCCCCCGCTTTCACAGTGTCGCCGATGGCGACTTTCAGCAATTTCAGTTGCCCGGAAACCTGGGTGCCCACATCGACGTAGTCGCGCGGCTGCAGGGTGCCGGTGGCGGTGATGGCATCTTCCAGGTCGCCGCGCTGCACTGTCGCCGTGGCGACGCGTTCGCGCGTGGAATCGGTCGCATACCAGGTCTTCCACGCATACCAGCCACCGCCAGCCAGCACGGCAATGACCAGCACCGCAACGATCCACGCAAGCAGTGATCGTTTTTTGCGGCGCCGCGACCTAGGCGCGGCCTGCTCCGCCACCTCGCCCGGCATTGCCGTGATATCCACCTGATCGTTCATCCCGACATTCCCCGACACCGTTTCAGGAGGCGCAAGTTTAGCGGTTAATCAGGCCCGGCAATTGCGATGTATCAAAGTGGATTTTTAGAATGCCAAGGTCAGCGTCAGCCGCGCATTGCGCGGCGCGCCGGGGCTGATGTTGTTGTCGCCATCGACGGTGGGAAAGTACGCCTTGTTGAAAAGGTTCTCGACATTGAACGCGAGGCGTGATTTGGGACCCAGCGTGTAGTAGACGGCGCCATCGACACGAGAGAACGAGGGCAGCGTTACGGTATTGTTGAACGAGGTGTAGGAACTGGATTGGTGAATCAGGCCAACGCCGGTCCCCCAATTGCCGCCCAGGTTGAATTTGTTCCAGAACGATGCGGTGTTCTGCGGAACCAGCCCTATCCGGCTTCCCGCAGGGACGATCGATGCGATGGTGGCCGCGGTACCCGAACTGATCGGATTGAGTACGCGCCCGTCCAGGTGCGCATAGGCGCCATACACCTGCCAGTATCTCGTGACATCACCCTGCAGCGACACCTCGAGCCCGTCGGTGCGCTGCCGGCCGCTTTTCACGAACAGGCCGGGATTCGACGGGTCGGCGACGCGCACGTCGGTGCGGTCATTGCGAAACAACGCGGCAGCGAGGGTGAGATTCGCGGCCACGTCCCAGCGCGCGCCCAGCTCCATGTTCTTCGACTTCTCGGGAGCAAGGTCGGCGGTGGTGGTCGCAAGGCCGAGCTGTTCCCCCGAAGGCAGGAAGGCAAAGGAGTAGCTTGCGTAGTAGCTGGAGTGGCTGTCGGGCGACCAGATGAGGCCTGCGCGCGGACTAAAGGCCGTGTCGGTTCGCGCAAGGTCCACCGCCGGCGTGGTGGTGCGACGATCGTCGAAATCCACCTTGAAGCGGTCATAGCGCAGGCCCGCGACCAGCTTCCAGGTCTTTGTGAGCGCAACCTGGTCCTGCACATAGACCGCGGCCATGCCCGCGTTCACCTGATTGTCGGCATCCGTGCCACTGGGGCGGAACACGGTCGCCGACGCAAACGGATTCGCCGCGCTGACTGTCGCGCTTGTGGCGGCGCCCGCCGCGCCGAAGAATCCGGTGTTGCGCTTGTTCGCGCTGTCCTGGCTGCCCAGTTCCAACCCCATGAGCAGCGTGTGCTCCATGCCGCCGGCCGTGAATTGCCGGGTCAGGTCCGTCTGGTTGAAAATGTTGGTGCGCTGATTGGCATTGTTGTAGGCCGACAGGGTGAGCGTCCCGTTGGCGGCAACGGCGCTGCCGGGATAAACGTTCTGGTAGAACTTGTCGTAGTGGGTCACGCGCAAGGTGTTTTTCAACTGCATGCCGTTGCCCAGGTCGTGTTCGATGACCGCGTAGGCGCCTTCCACCGACGAGCTTGCGCGGCTCTGGCCCGCATTGCCGAAGAACGTGGAAGAGTTCGCATTGAAGGGCGCGCCGTTGAAGGAGGGGAAACCGCGATCGGCGGTACGGCTGTCGGAGAGGAACTCAAAACCCAGCGTGAGCAGGGTCTGCTCCCCAAGGGTAAAACTCGCCGTCGGATTGACCGCGAAGCGGTCGAGGGTCGCACCATTACGGAAGCTGTCGGCGCTCTCGGCCATCGCGTTCAGCCGCCACGCGGCAGTGTCATTGAGCTTGTTGCCCACATCGATCGTGGCGCGCTTCTGGCCGAAGCTGCCCAGCGTCAGGTTGGCTGCGCCGATGCTCTCGAATGCCGGGCGCTTGCTGACGCGGTTGACGACGCCGCCCGCTCCACCCCGGCCGAAGATCATTCCGGCCGGCCCCTTGAGCAGCTCCACGCGCTCCAGGTTGTAGAGGTCCCGGAACACCTGGGCATCGTCGCGCACGCCGTCCACAAAAAAATCGGCGGTGGTGCTGTTGCCTCGAATGACGATCTGGTCGCGGTTGCCCTCGCCCTGGTGCGACAGCACTCCGGGAACATAACGGAACACGTCGCCCATGCTTTGCATGGCCGTGTCCTGGATCACCTGCGCCGGCACCACGGACAGTGATGCCGGGACTTCATTGAGCGGGGTGTCCGTTTTGGTCGCGGTTCCGGAACGGGTCGGCCGGTAACCTGTGACGGGACCCTCGGCGCGTTCAGCCTGGCCCTGCACCTTGACCTCGGGCAGTGTCGTCTCAGTGGCCGACTGGCCCCACGCAAAGGCGGAAGCCAGCAGCAGGCACGAACCGGTGAGCGTGGACGGCGCGGTGAAAAAACGGGGCCGGATGCGTAAAGGAATACGGGACTTGCGGCGCAGGGCCATGCGATTCTCCTTGAAGAATGGAATTAATCGCTGGCTGCCTGGCGAATGCTGGGTGGCTGGCTGGGTTGGGTTTCCTGAAAATCGACTTCCGGCTGGACGGTATTAGCCCACCCCGGGGAATTCGATTGCGATCATGCCGGTGCTGCGGCCTTGCGGCGTCCGGCGAAGTAACCCAGCGCCACCGCCACCAGCACGGCAAGTTGCGCGCCAAGAGTTTCCAGAGTCGGGTGCACGCCAAGCAGAGGCACCGTCACGAAGGGCACCGGGCGAATGCCCATGGCGCCGGCCTCCTGCAACGCCGCAATGCCCTGCCCCGCGAAGACCACTGCCAGCAAAACCATCAGCACGGTCATGGCGGCAAAGAACGGCTTCAGCGGCAGACGCAGGCTGTACTTGAAGATTCCCCAGCCGACAAGGGCGAGCAGCAGCGTGGCCACCGCAACGCCACCCAGCACGGCATGCTGCCCGCCGCCGCCAGCCTGTATCCACAAGGCCTGGTAAAACAGCACCACTTCAAACAACTCCCGGTAGACCGCCAGAAAAGACACGGAAGCGACCGCCCAGAGTGTTTTCTGCTCAAGCGCCGCACTGACCTGGTCGCGCAGGAAACGGCTCCACTCCTGAGCCTGGGTTCGCCCGTGCAGCCACCAGCCGACATAGAGAAGCATGCCGGCGGCGATGAGCGCCGTGACGCCCGAAGTCAACTCGCGGTTGGCGCCTGAGAAATCCAGGAGATAACTGGCGACAACCCAGGTAACAAAACCCAACGCGAGTGCCGCGATCCAGCCGGCATGAACCCATCTCATCGCATCACGGCGCCCGGTGCGGGACACGAAGGCGATGATCGCGGCGAGGATCAGGATGGCTTCGAGCCCCTCACGTGCGAGGATGATGAACGAACTGATGAACGCGCCGCCCGGCGAGAGGTCGCCGGCCGCGAGCTTTTCATCGGCCCTGCCGAGCAGGCCATCGATAAGGCTGGTTTGCGTGGCGACTTCCTCGACTTTCGCCGATGCATTGACCATGGCGCGCAGTGCCAGCATTTCGTGTTCCACCTGCAGGCGCAAATCATGGTCCACCGCATCGAGGCTTGACTCGACCAATTCGAAGCCATCGAGATAGGCGCTGACGGCCAGTTGCCGGGCAGTTGCCATATCGCCGCTGCGATAGGCGGCGAGCATTTTCGCAAGCAGGTCGCGGGCGAGCGCGAGCGGCGCCGGCTTTGCGGCCTCGAGAACGCCGGGATGAGCGCGAAGATAGTCCTGCAACAGCACCGCATCCTCTCCGGAACGCTGCCTCAGCTCATCCGCCGAGACCGTGACCAGCGAGGTGACGTCCGGAATAGGCGATGGCGCAACGGCGCCGGACCTGACCTTCTGCCACTCGGCCTCGCCACGACTCACCCGCTCCGCTGCGACGCCCAGATTGGCCACATGGAATGCCAGCGCCCAGCGGTCCTTCTCGGGCAATTGTGCAAAAGCCGACATCGCGGTGCCCTGGACACCCAGCGATATGGAACTATAAAGGCTGTAGACACTGCGACTGGTCATGCGCGCGGGATCATGAAAATTGGCCGGAGCGGGATCCAGCGCCTTGGCTGCCGGTCCGTCACCCCGCCCTTCGGCGCCATGGCAAGACGCGCAATGCAGCGCATAGAGCGCCGGTGCTTCCGACTGCGCGGGCACCGTCGCGGGTGCCACCGGAACCCGGTATGCGGCAATCAGCGCCCAGCGCAGGCGCGAAGCCGTGGCGGCAACGGCCTGTGCAGCGGCTTTGTCGGCCACCATCGAGACGAGCTTCTGCGCATCGGCGGCCATCGCATCACGCGCGGCGTTGGCGGGCAGCGCCTGGATGCGACCCACGATCTGCGAGGAGAATTCCTGCATCTCCTTGTACTCGTCGGCACTGACGATCTTTCCATCGCGCACGGCGCCGCCGTAATCGGCGCCCAGGTAATCGAGCAGGTGCACGACCATGGGTGCGTCCTGCGGCGCCTGGGCGATGGCGGGCGCCATGGAGGCAAGACCCACCAGGGACAGCACCAGCACCATCAGGGTACGGATCTGCTTCATTTCGAACTATCCGGTTCAGAGATGAAGCCGATGCGCGTGACGCCCGCGCGCGACGCGCCGGCCACGACCTCCGCGACATTCTGATAGGGCGTGGCGCGATCAGCCCTGATGTGCAGTTCAGGCTGCGGCGAGCGATTCGCAGCCTCCCTCAGACGAACCGAAAGCTCGCCGCGATTGACGGATTCGCCATCCCAGAAGATGGCACCCTTTGCATCGACAGCCAGTTCCACATGTCCGGTCTTCGCGACATTGGGAGTGCTGGACGCCCTGGGCAGATCGATCCGGACGGAATGCGTGAGCAGCGGCGCCGTGACCATGAAGATCACGAGCAGCACCAGCATCACATCAATCAGCGGAACCATGTTGATTTCCGCCATGGGCAGCGTATCGCCCGCTTTCATTGCGCCACCAAAGGCCATGTCAGCCCGCCTCTCCGTTTGCAAATCGGGCACCGGTCTGCGTCGTCACTTCAGCGGCGCCGGAACCCACGCGCGTCCCCGTGGTCAGCAGGGCGAACAGGTCATGCGCGAAGGAATCCAGTTTCGACAGGGTCACCCGGTTGGCCCTGACCATCGTGTTGTAGGCAAGAACCGCCGGGACGGCCACCGCAAGTCCCAGCGCGGTCATGATCAGCGCTTCGCCCACGGGACCGGCCACCTTGTCCAGTGTGCCCTGTCCGCTCATGCCGATCGCCACCAGTGCGTGATACACGCCCCAGACGGTACCAAAGAGGCCGACGAAGGGTGCCGTCGATCCCACCGACGCGAGTACCGTGAGACCGGATTCGAGCCGCGAAGTTTCATCATCGATCACACGTCGCATTGCGCGGGTGAGGAATTCGCCAATCGAACCGGCGTCATTGAGCCTGCTTTGCCCTGCGTCGTGGCCTCGGTAGTGGCGGTTGGCGGCAATCGCCTGTGAGGTCAGGTGCGAGAACGGTTCATCCTGCGCATGCTGCTCGAGGTGGCTGGCCACCGATTGCAGCGAGGGCGCATCCCAGAACATGCCGAGAAACCGCGCACCGCGCCGCCGCGCGCCCAGCAATTGAATCGCCTTGGCAACAATCAGATACCAGCTGGCAATCGACATCGCAAGCAACAGGAACAGAACCAGCTTGCCGACGGTATCGGTTTGCGAGAGGAAGTTTGAAAAGCCAAGTTCGCCGGCCGGGGCCATCGCGTCATCCTTCCAGTGAAAATGAAACCGGCACCAGCACCCAGGCCGATACCGCCTGCGCGCCCTGCCTTGCGGGGACAAAGCGCCAGCGCCTGACCGCATCGAGCGCGGCACCATCGAGTCGCGGCGAGCCGCTGCTTGCGCGCAATTCGACGCGCTCGGCACTGCCGCCCGTGCTGACCATGACACGCAGGAGCACAACGCCCTTTTCATGCAACCGGCGCGACAGGGCCGGATAGGACGGCGGCGGGTTTTCAAGGTAGGCCGCGTCAAAGCGTGGCGGGATGATTTCCGACACCGGCGCCGTCTCCGTCTTTGCCACGGCGATGGCCGGCGTCGCAACGGAGGCCACTGGCTGCGAGACCTGCGCCGGCATCACGGGCGTGGCACGCGTTTCGGCAACCGCCTGATTTTCCGGCACGGCACGTTCAACGGCGATCGGGGGCCGCATTGCCGCGGGCGCAGGAGCAGGCGCGGGCCTTGCAATCGCTTTCGGAATTTCCCGAACCGGCGCAGGGCGCTCCGGGGTGATCCAGCTGACCATGATGGGAACGGCATCGACAACCGCGTCACGCGCCGGCTGATAGTTCCAGAGCGCCGCCGCAATGGCGCCGTGCATGACGACCACCAGTGTCACGCTCGCCAGCCGGTTCCAACCGTTGGAATTCCGAATCTTTTCAACGTCCCGATAACTGCGGAGGCAATTGCCGGGCGCTTGCCATGGAAGGTGCGCAAAGGTGGCTTGATTCATGGACTCAGGCCGTCAGAATCAGTTTGTTGTTTTGCGTCACCCTAAGCCGGTACATGCGTCCGTGGTGATCAATCATCAGTTCGCCCTGCGCACCCAGAAGTTCACGGCTGAGAACCGTGCCCGCCTTCGCTTCGTACGCAGGCGTGACATCGTCCGGTTTGCCGGTTGAATTGTCGTTGGGTATCGGGGATTTCATATCTTAATGATAATAGTTATCATTACTAACGTCAATCCAAACTTTAGCAGGTTGAATTTAAAAGGAAAATTTTGCGCAAGGTTTTTTGTCGCGGGTAACCCTTGTAACGGAAGGGGATAATACCGCATTACCCCTTGAATTATTAGGGGAAATCAGCCCGCTATTGCAGCCTGCTCCAGACATTGGACCGCACGTCCAATCTTGCACCGAAGCCCTGTCGGGCCGAGGTCAGGAAGCAACGAGTATTAGATGTCTTCACCCGTGTCATGGTCCGGATGGTTTGCCGCACCCGCTTTCCAATAGCCCTGCGTGTTGACCGCAGCGCGATCCATGCCTCTTTCCGCGATCAGATGCCGGCGCAGACTGCGCATGACCTCCGCTTCGCAGGCCACCCATGCGCGACCCTGGCCACGGGGGAAAGTCACTTCGCGCACCGCGGGCACAAGCTTGCTGCCGGGTGCGCCTGCACGACGATACAGCCAGTGAATCTCGACCCTGGCGGCGCTGGGCAAGGGAAGCTCCTCGAGAGCATCCGTGACTTCGACATAAACCATCGCCCATGTGCTTGCGGGCAGCACCTCGAGGATGGTCGCAATGGCCGGCAGGGCCGATTCATCGCCCGCGATCAGATGCCAGTCCGCCGCCGGATCGGGTTGAAAGGCACGCCGGGGCGCCACCACTGCCAGTTTATCGCCGGGCTTCGCGCGCGCGGCCCACGCCGACGCAGGACCGTTGTCGCCATGCAGGACAAAATCAATGTCGAGTTCGAGCGCCTCTTCATCCCAGCGGCGCGGCGTATACGCGCGACTGGTCGGACGCGGCTGGCCCTCGGCATACACCGGACCTTCGGGACCCCATTCGGGCAATGCCGGAGTTTCCTGGCCGGGCGCCGGGAGCAACACCCTCACGTGACCCGCAACGCCCTGCGTGGAAAAACCCGCCAGCTCGCTGCCCGTCACCGTGATGCGGCGCATGTGCGGTGTCAGGTCCTGCACCCTCTTGACGACCACAGCGCGGTACTGCGGTCGCGGGCGGACGCGACGTGCGGGAGCCGCGGATGGCGTGGATTCAACGTTCGTTGCGGCATTGGCCATGGGAGGAACTCACTCGGGAAAATGCGGTGGGATCAGGGCGGAAGAAAAGCCGTCGCCCTTGCAATCGGGGCGTCATTATAAATTACTTTTATGAATCAGATGGTTACGATATCCATCAGGAAAACAGCACTTCCACGTTTTCCGGTTGCAGCCAGTTGCGCAGTTCGCGCAACAGATTGTCGTCGGGATTGACGCGCCAGTCGTCGGGCAGGCGCATTTCGACGACACCGCCATCGTTTTCATAATGAATGGCCACCGGACAGTTGCCGTTGCGATAGGGCTCGAGGAGTTTTTTCAATCGTGTTGCGCTCGCGGCACCTGCGGCCGAGGCGTTGCCGTTTAACGACAATCGCATCTCGCGCGCGAACCGATTTCGCGCAGTGGCCAGGTCGGTGATGCGCATGGCCTCCACGCGCAGGCTGCCGCTGAACTGATCCAGGCTGACCTTGCCCTGGATGATGACCGGCGCATCCTCCTTGATGATCTCGCGCGCCTCTTCATAGGTTTCGGCAAACGCGGTGACTTCGATCTGCGCGGCGCCATCCTCCAGCAGCAGAATCGCCATGCGCCCGCGCCGCGTCTGCAGCATCCGTGTGGCGACGATGATGCCGGCAAACCGTATGCTGGCCACCGGCGTTGTCAGTTCCGCCAGCGTGCCCTTCACGAATCCGCTGATTTCCTTGCGGTAGTAATTGAAGGGGTGCCCGGAGAAGTAGTAACCCAGGGCGATCTTTTCTTCGCGCAGGCGGTCGGGTTCGTTCCAGCGCGTCGCCTCCACGGGTTTCATCACCGCGTTGGCCGCCTCGTCGCTGCCGCCGAAAAGGCTGGCCTGACCCGCAGCCCGCTCGGCCTGCTCGGCCGCCTCCATGGCGATGCCCACCGTGGCCAGCAGGCTGGCACGATGGTCATAGATCGAATCAAAGGCCCCCGCGCGAACCAGCGCTTCTATGGCTCGCCGGTTGAAGATGCGCCGGTCGATGCGGCGGCAGAAATCAAAGAGGTCGATGAACGGGCCGTTCTTCTCGCGCTCGGCGATCAGCGCATTGATCGCCGACTCGCCGGTTCCCTTGACGCCGCCCAGGCCGTAGCGGATGGTCTTCGCGTCCACCGGGTCGAACCGGTAGAGCCCCTGGTTCACATCCGGCGGCAAGAGCTTCAACCCATTGGCCAGCGTGTCATCACGGAACTGGTGCAGCTTGTCCGTGTCATCCATCACCGCCGACAAGTTGGCCGCCATGAACGCCGACGGGTAATGCGCCTTCATATAAGCAGTCTGGTAGGCCACCAGCGCGTAGGCGGCGGCATGCGACTTGTTGAAGCCGTAGCCGGCGAACTTCTCCATCAGGTCGAATATCTCGTTGGCCTTCTGGGCGGAGAGGCCGTTTTTCGCGGCGCCCTCGCCGAAGATGCCGCGATGCTCGGCCATCTCCTCCACCTTCTTCTTGCCCATCGCGCGGCGCAAGAGGTCCGCGCCGCCCAGGGAGTAACCGCCGATGATCTGCGCCATCTGCATCACCTGCTCCTGGTACACCATGATGCCGTAGGACTCGGAGAGGATGGCCTCGACGCGGGGATCGGGATAATTGACGGCCTGGCGGCCCTGCTTTCTGTCGCAGAATTCTGGTATCAGGTCCATCGGCCCCGGCCGGTACAGGGCCACGAGGGCGATGATGTCCTCGAAGCGGTCGGGCCGCGCGCGCTTGAGCAGATCCCGCATGCCGCGGGATTCAAACTGGAACACGGCGCTGGTATTGGCCGAAGAAAAAATCTGGTAGGACTTCGTGTCATCCAGCGGGATGGCGTTCAGGTCGAACTTCGCCTCGTGCAGCCGGCGCACATGCCGCACCGCCCAGTCAAGGATGGTGAGCGTGGTGAGTCCGAGAAAGTCGAACTTCACCAAGCCCATCGCCTCGACGTCGTCCTTGTCGAGTTGCGAGATGGTGTTCTCGGTGCCCTGCGCCGCGTACAGCGGACAGAAATCGGAAAGCTTGCCCGGCGCGATCAGCACCCCGCCCGCATGCATGCCCACGTTGCGCGCAAGGCCCTCGAGTTGCATGCAAAGCTCCAGCAGTTGCCGGGTCTCCTCGTCGTCCTTTTCGCGCTGGTTGATCTGCGGCTCGACTTCGCGCGCGTAAATGGTCTGCGTGTCGCTTTTGTCGGTGCGCCGGCGCAGCGTGATGGTCTTGCCCGGCTGGAACGGGATGAGCTTCGCGAGCTCGTCAGCGCGGCTGTAGGGCCATTCGAGAACGCGCGCCACGTCGCGCACCACCGCCTTCGCGGCCATGGTGCCGAAGGTTGCAATTTGCGACACCGAGTCGCGGCCGTACTTGTCGCGCACGTAATCGATGACCAGATCCCGCCCCGCCTGGCAGAAGTCGATGTCGAAGTCGGGCATCGACACCCGCTCAGGGTTGAGAAAGCGCTCGAACAGAAGGTTGTATCTGAGGGGATCGAGATCGGTGATACCCAGCGAATACGCCACCAGCGAACCCGCGCCGGAGCCGCGACCGGGGCCCACCGGTATGCCGTTGGGAAAACGCGCATCCCGATAGGCCTTGGCCCAGTTGATGAAATCGGCAACGATCAGGAAGTAGCCCGGAAATCCCATGGCGACAATCGTCTTTGCCTCGAATTCCAGCCGCTCGGTGTAACGCGCATCGACGTCGGCGCGCCCCTTCTTATCCGGGTAGAGAAATTCCAGGCGCGATGCAAGGCCCTCCTTCGCTTTTTGCAGAAGGTACTGATCAAGGGTGACGTTTTCCGGTGTGGGAAACAGCGGCAATTTGGGGTTGCCCATTTCCAGCACGAGATTGCAGCGCCGCGCGATCTCCACGCTGTTGGCCAGCGCCTCGGGCATATCGGCGAAAAGGGTGGCCATCTCCGCCTGCGAAGCGAAATGGCATTGCGGGGTGAAGGCGCGCACGCGGCGCTGGTCCCCAAGAACATACCCTTCGGCAATGCAAACGCGGGCTTCGTGCGCGGTGTGTTCATCCGGCGTCGCAAATTGCACCGGGTGGGTCGCAACCAGCGGAAGACTCAGTTTCCCGCCCAGCGCCATCGCAGCTTTCAGCCAGGTTTCCGCATTGACCATGCCGGCGCGCTGCACTTCAAGGTAGAAGCGGCCCGGGAACAGTTCCGCCCACGTCTTGGCGAGCGTCGTCGCCGCATCGGCATTGCCTTGCAGCACCGCCGCGGCAATTTCCCCGTTCTGCGCGCCCGACAGGCAGATGAGGCCCTCCGTGCCCGCTTCAAACCAGTGCCTGCTGATTTCCCCGCGGCCGCGATGCTGATTGGTGAGCCATGCGCGCGAAAGAAGTTCTGAAAGCAGGAGATACCCCTGGCGCGATTGCGCCAGCAGCAGCGCCCGATGGGGTTTGTCGCGCTCGGATTCATTGGTGATCCAGACATCGCAGCCGACAATGGGCTTGATGCCTGCTGCCCGCGCCGCCTTGTAGAACTTGACCATGCCGAACATATTGGCGAGGTCGGTGATCGCGAGGGCCGGCATGGCGTCCTCGAACGCCGAGCGCACTGCCTCGTCGACCCGCAGCACACTGTCAGTAATCGAATACTCGGTGTGCAGGCGCAGATGGACGAAGCTGGGTTGGGTCATTGGGTCGCCGTGAGTATCTCGGGTGATTTTACACCCCTGTTTTTGCGCAGACCGGCGATCTGCGAGTCTATTGTCAAGCTTTACGGCGCATCGGACAGCGCCCACAGCAGGCGCCGTCGACCCGGCGGGTCTACATGAAGAAGAACCCGCCTTTGCGGTCGATCATGACGCTGGGCAGGCGCTTCTGCACCGCCGCGAGCTTTATCGGGGCCTGGGCAGGCTCGCGCGGCATGAACGCATCGCCTTTCGCGGAAACGACCACCACGGGCGTGCTCAAGGCAACCTGCACCACGCCGGTGGAGGGGTCGGAAAGATTTTTGGCCTTGACAAGCTCGGATTCCGTCACGACACCCGGCAGGGGTTTGCCGATGCGGGCGACCTCGGCGGCCCGTTCAACAGCCGCGCGTTCAAGCGGCACCTGCCGCACCTCCGCCCGCGCAATGCGAATGGCCACACGCTCTTCAGTGGGCGCAGGAACCAGCGGTGTCGCAGCAACACCCTTGTCAACGACCGGTGCGGCAAACACCACCTTGCCGCGTTCCACAATCAAGGCAGGTGGAATGGAAGCAAGCATCGCTGACCGGTCCTCAACCGCCGCCACCCTCGCTGCGAAACTCCTGTCGACAATCGAAGCTGGCGGAATGGACGACAGATTCCCTGATCTTTCCTCGACATTTGCCGGCGGTACCGGAAGCAGAGCGACCGAGCGTTCTGTAACCGGGGCTGCGGCAAAAGCGAGAATGGAACTTGAAGCGCCAGTCGCCGGCTCGTCCTTCATGCTGACGATCACGATATTGGACGCACCGGCTGGAACGGTAACCGATGCAACCGTCGTTTCGCCCGCCTCGCCCTCACGGGAGGGCGCCGGCGCAAACAAGGCGTTGAACATGCCGATGGCAGGGTGCTTGCTCACCAACTGGTCCACATCAAGGGCAACGCCCGTGGGCGCTGCCACATAGACGCGCACGAAAGGCACTCGCAGGTCGCCCAGTTCGGCGGTCCGGCCTGGTGCTAGCAGGATTGCCCCGGCCTTGCTCAAAGTGGACCGCTCGGCGCCGATCAGGTACACGCGCCCGTTATTAAGAATTTGTCCGTTTCGCACCGTGGAATCGCCGCGACGGAACGTACTGTCGGGAATCCGGTCCTTTTCCCCGGTACCGGACCGCGGCACGGTGGATTCAATATTGCCGATGTTCAGCCCGGGTCTGGACGGATCCGGACCCCGCAGCGAAGCCACCCAGGCCGGGTCGCCCAGCGGCGACACTTGGGAGGCACCCTGCGGATCGGCCACCGCATTCAGCGGCCCCATCAAGCTCATGGCAATGGCCACACACTGGGCGATCTTTCTGCGTGTCTGCATGCGAACCTCGATTCGTGGAATCTGGTCTGGACCGGGAATAACCGGAGGGCACGGACCAATTTATCACAGGGGCAATAAACCGCGTCGCCTCCGTGTCCAGCCCCGATACCACCCCCATGAATGAGTCGGGGAAAACCTTTTTCCCGGCCTCAGTCGGGTAGGTGCCAGCTGGTATAACGAAGCGATTCGATGTCCACTGCCGTTCCATGTCCGCGCGCGGGGCCTCGCGGCAGCTTGTCGGCGTCCTTGAAGCCGTTGAGGCAGAACAACTCGATCATGTTGCCCGACGGATCGCGAAAGAACATGAGCGCCTCGACGCCACCGCGCGTCCAGAAATTGGAGCTGGGAACGCCGCAGCGGGTGAGCCAGGCCTTCATGTGCAGCATTTCCTCGGCGCTCGCGAAGAACGCAAAGTGCGGGTATTCGGCATTTTTCTCGATGAACGAAGCGCCGTCGGTGCCGATGCCCACATCCACACCCGCGAGCCTGAAGGACGCAAAGCTTTTTTCCTCGATATGCAGCTCTGCGCCCAGCACTTTCGAGTAGAAAAGCTTGCCCTCTTCCAGATCCCGACAGGGAACGCTCACATGCGCAAATTGGCGAAGTCTGGGCGGGCCGTTGACCCTGGATTCCTGCTTTGCGTCCACCGCTGCATTGTCCATGTCAGCCTCCGGATGAGAATGATTGAAACCGCAGATTCACCAACCGGCGGGTTCACGCCAAGATATCCACTGTGGCCGGATGCGCGGCCGTTCAGCGCATTCGCAGTTTAGGGCAACCGCAGTTTAGGGCAACATTTCCACGGCTGCATCGCCCTCGGCGCGCGCAGCGATCTCTCCCAGCCGGTACACCGTCTCGCCCCTGGCTTCCAGAAATGACTTCGCGGCCGCGGCATCCGCGGCGGCCATGACGACCACCATGCCGATGCCGCAATTGAACACCCGGTGCATTTCCGCATCGGCCACGCCGCCCTCGCGCTGCAACCATGCAAACAGCGGCGGCAGGGGCCAGGCGGATTTGCTGATCTTCGCTCGCACGCCTTCGGCCAGCACCCGCGGAACATTCTCAACGATGCCGCCGCCCGTGATGTGCGCCATGCCCTTGACCGTCATCGCCGCCATCAGCTCCAGCAGCGGTTTGACGTAGATTCGCGTCGGCTCCATCACCACGTCGGCCAGTTTACGGCCGTGGAAATCGCCATCGAGGTCGGGTTTGGAACGCTCCAGGATCCTGCGCACCAGCGAATAGCCGTTGGAATGCGCGCCGCTGGATGCAAGGCCGAGGATCACGTCGCCCGGCTCGATGGTTTTGCCGGTAATGATGCGGCTTTTTTCCACCACGCCGACGGCAAACCCGGCAAGGTCGTATTCGCCCGCCGGATACATGCCAGGCATTTCTGCCGTTTCACCTCCGATCAAGGCGCATCCCGCCAGTTCGCAACCTCGCGCGATCCCGCGCACCACGTCCGTGGCCACCGGCACGTCGAGTTTTCCGCAGGCAAAGTAATCGAGGAAGAAAAGCGGCTCCGCTCCCTGCACCAGGATGTCGTTCACGCTCATCGCCACCAGATCGATGCCCACCGTGTCATGGCGTTTCAGTTCGAAGGCGAGGCGCAGTTTCGTGCCGACGCCGTCGGTTCCCGATACCAGCACCGGTTCCCGGTATTTTTTTGAAATTTCCACCAGGGCACCGAATCCGCCGATGCCGGCCAGCACTTCGGGCCGCATGGTGCGGCGGGCAAACGGTTTGATGGCCTCGACAAGCGCATCGCCGGCATCAATGTCGACGCCGGCGTCGCGGTAGGTCATGGAAGCGGGTAGGTTGGAATCAGTCACAGGGGAGCGTCACCAGGGGCAATTGCAGGGAACCGGGGTCATCGCGCAGGCGCAATGTTAAAGTCCGATTTTTAAGCACGTATTCTATTCCAGATGATGCCCTTGTCCGACGCCAACCGACGCGCACTCAACTGGCTTGCCATCGCCATTGCGGCTTTCGTGATGCTGCAACTGCTCGCGCCCATCCTGATGCCCTTCATCCTTGCGGCGGTGCTCGCCTATGTCTGGCAGCCGCTGGTGCGCCTGCTCACGCGCAAATTCATGCCCCGCACGGTGGCCGTGGTGGTGGTTCTGGTGTTGGAAGCGCTGCTGATTCTGTTGATGTTGCTCGCCCTGCTGCCGCTGTTCATCAAGGAATTCCGGATGCTCTCCGAACAACTTCCGGGCATCCTGGACAAGCTGAATACGACACTTGCGCCATGGCTGTCCCAGCATATGGGGGTGAAAGTCGCGTTTGATTCGGCCAGCATCAAGGCGGCGGCAACGGCAGCCATTGCCAGTTCGGAGGGACTCGGCGTCAAGGTCATCAATTCCCTGCGCCTGGGTGGATTGGGGCTGCTTGGGCTCATCACCAATCTGGTGCTCACGCCGGTGCTGCAGTTCTTCCTGATGCGCGACTGGGAAGACATGCACGTGCGAATTGACGACCTGATCCCCCGCGGCTGGCACGACAGGGTCAGCAACTTCGCCCGCGAAGCGGACGAGGCGCTGGGGCAGTATCTGCACGGCCAGATCCTGGTGATCCTCGTAATGTCGGCCTTTTACTCGCTGGGCCTGTGGATTGCCGGCCTGGAATTCTTCCTGCCGATCGGGGTCATCACCGGCATCCTGGTGTTCATCCCCTACGTGGGGGCGGCCATCGGCTTCCTGCTGGCCACGCTCGCCGCGGTGTTGCAATTTCAGGAGTTGCCCGGCGTTTTCTGGGTCTGGATCGTCTTCGGCCTCGGCCAGGCGCTCGAGGGCAATTTCATCACGCCCAAACTGGTGGGGGAACGGATCGGCCTGCACCCCGTGGCGGTGATTTTTGCCCTGCTCGCCTTCGGTCAATTGTTCGGCTTCGCGGGACTGCTGGTGGCGCTTCCCAGCAGCGCCGTTCTCCTGGTTGCCTTGCGCAAGTTGCGCGCAAGCTACCTCGACAGTGAACTCTACAAGCGCTAGTCATTGCAGTGGAACAACTGTTGCTGGAACTCGCACCCGCGCCCGAGCCGACGCTCGATAATTTTCATCCTGGCGGCAATGCAACGATTCCGGATTTGATGTCCGCCACCCTCGGGGGATCGCACCCGGTGCTGTACCTGTGGGGCCTCCCGGGCAGCGGCAAGTCCCATTTGCTTCGGGCCGCAACCGGGGCCGCGCGGTCGCGCGGCCTCAAAGCACTGTATCTGCAGACGGAGAACCTCGCTGCAATCGGCGAACCGGACCTACTGACGGTCGACGACGTGGATGCGCTCTCCGCCACCGCACAGATTGCGCTCTTCGATGCATTCAACCGCATGCGCGCCACAGGCGGCGTGATTGTGGCCTCGGGGGCCGTGCCGCCCACCGATCTGCGCCTGCGCGAAGATCTGCGCACGCGCATCGCCTCGGGTGTGGTGACGCAACTGCATCCCCTGTCGGAGGACGAGAAGCGCGCGGTGCTGACCGCACACGCCATTCAACTGGGCCTTGAACTGGGCCCGGAAATCCTGGACACGCTGATTGCGCGTTTTGCGCGCGACCTGGGTTCGCTGATCGCCGCGATCAACGCGCTGGACCGGCACTCGCTTCGCACCAAGCGCCCGATCACCCTACCCCTGCTTCGCGAACTCATGCGGGTCAAGGCTGGTGAATAAACCCAAGCCCAAATGACGATAAATTTTTCAATATAATCAAATGGTTAAGAAAACATGAACTTGGCCTTGTTTGACCTGGACAACACCCTCCTGAATGGCGACAGCGACTATGAATGGGCGCAGTTCCTCGTCGACGAAGGCGTCCTCGAGCGCGACTCCTACGAGGCCCGAAACCTCCAGTTCTACGAACAATACAAGACGGGCACACTCGACATCTTCGAGTTCCTGGATTTCCAGCTGGCCCCGCTCACACGGTATCCGCGGGACCAACTCGATGCCTGGCATGCGCGGTTCATGCGCGAGCGCATCGAGCCCATCATGCTCGACAAGGCACGTGACCTGGTCAATCTGCACTTGCAGAGGGGCGACCTTTGCGCCGTCATCACCGCGACCAATTCCTTCATTACCGCCCCGATTGCGGCGGCCTTCGGGGTCACGCACCTGATTGCAACCGATCCGGAGGAGCGCGAAGGCCGGTTCACCGGCAAACCCGCGGGGACACCATGTTTCCGGGAGGGCAAGATCACCCGCCTGGAGGCCTGGCTTGCCGGGCGGGGCAAAACACTGGACAGTTTCGCCGAGAGCGCCTTTTTCAGCGATTCCCTCAACGACCTGGCACTGCTGGAGCGCGTGAAGCGCCCGGTGGCGGTCGATCCCGACCCGGTTCTCCTGAAAACCGCGAAGGACCGGGGCTGGCAGATTCTCAGCCTGAGACCGGCGCTCGCAGATTCCCGGCCTTAAATGGACTCCGGTCAAGGTATGGACGTTGAATTGGGTTAAACTTGACGGCATTCGCCCCGATTTAAGCGCCGTTTTTGGGTACTGCGTTCGGGCGAACTCGTCCGGAAGCGTCCGGGCAGACACAGGACCGGAAACCCCGGACCGCGATTCCAGCGCAAAGAACCTTTGATAAAAAAATTCATCCGCAGAGTCCTGCGATTCGGCAAAAAGTCCGGGCCGCAGATCATTCCGAAATCCCGCCACGGCATCAGCCGGGAGCACCTGTCCTCGGGCTCCCTGCGCGTATGCGACACGCTGCAGAACGCCGGCCATGAGGCCTACGTCGTGGGCGGCGCGGTCCGCGACCTGATCCTCGGCGTTGTTCCCAAGGATTTCGACGTCGCCACCAGCGCACCGCCCGAAACGGTCCACAAACTCTTCCGCCGTTCTCGCCTCATCGGCCGCCGCTTCCAGATCGCGCACGTCATGTTCGGATCGGAAACCGTGGAAGTATCCACGTTCCGCTCCGGCGCGGCGGAGGACAAGGATGAGCATGGCCGGGTCCTGCGAGATAACGCCTACGGCACACGGGAACAGGACGCCGCCCGGCGCGATTTCACCGCCAATGCCCTCTACTACGATGCATCCAACGAAACCGTGGTCGATTTTCACGGCGGAATGGCCGATCTCTCCGCAAAGCTCGTCCATATCATCGGCGAACCGGGCGAGCGGTACCGGGAAGATCCGGTTCGCATGCTGCGCGCGGTGCGATTCGCCGCCAAGCTCGGATTCAAGATCGAACCGGCCACGCGCGCACCGATCCGCTCGCTGGGCAAGCTCATTGAAAATGTGCCGGCTGCGCGAATATTCGACGAGATGCAGAAGCTGCTGCTCTCCGGCCACGCAAAAAACACCCTGCACCGCCTGCGTGAAGAAGGCCTGCACCATGGCGTGTTGCCGCTGCTGGACGTCATCCTCGAGCAGCCGCTGGGCATGCGCTTCGTGAATTTGTCGCTGGAGGACACCGACCGGCGCGCGCTGGAAGGCAAGCCTGTTTCGCCCGCATTCCTGTTCGCGGCGCTTTTCTGGCACGAAGTGCTGGCGACCTGGCGCGCGGAATGCGCGAAGGGCGCACACCCCGTCCCCGCGCTGCACAAGTGCATGGACGAGGTGCTGGACGAACAGACGAAGAAGCTCGCGATTCCGAGGCGCTTCACCACCATCATGAAGGAAATCTGGCTGCTGCAGCCGCGCTTCGAACAGCGCAGCGGCAAACGACCGTTTGCGACGCTCAGCCAGGAACGGTTTCGCGCGGGGTACGATTTCATGCATCTTCGCGCGAAGAGCGGAGAAGTTCCCATGGAACTGGCCGAATGGTGGGAACGCTTCCAGGATGTTCCCCACGACCAGCAGGTGGAAATGCTCCAGGAACCGAAGGCCGGCGAGCGCAGCACGACGCGGCGGCGGCGAAAGCCGCGTGCAGAAACGCCGCTCGCCCCCTAGCGGCAGCCCCCCCGCAGACGTCATGCACCGCGCATTCATAGGTTTGGGTGCGAACCTCGGCCAACCCGTGACACAGATCAGGGATGCCTTCAAAGGGCTGCGTGAACATCCCGGCATCACCATGCTGCGCGAATCCTCCCTCTATTCAAGCTCTCCGGTTGACGCACCGGGCCAGCCGGATTTCGTCAATGCGGTCGCCATGATCGACTCCACGCTCGAACCCCTGGCACTGCTCCGCGTCCTGCACGAGCTGGAGGCGCAATCCGGCAGGGTGAGGTCGTTTCAGAATGCGCCGCGCACGCTCGATCTGGACCTGCTTCTGTACGATGACCAGGTGCTGGACCTCCCCGACCTTCGCATTCCGCACCCTCGTATGCACCTGCGCCGCTTTGTCCTCGCCCCCCTGGTCGAGATCGCGCCGGAGGCGGATATTCCCGGGCACGGCAACGCCGCGCGCCTGCTCGAGGGGTTGGCAGATCAGGCGGTCAAACGCCTTCCACCCGGATGAAGCTTCAGGTTCATTCATGAAATGCAGGCTTGAACCGTCCTGGCGCAATTATCTGCGGGCGGCCTTGTGTATCATGGGCGTGGTCCATTTCATTTTTCGCGCCTAACGCACGCGCGCCATGCCCCTCTCAAAATACCGATTCATCGTTGTCGAAGGCCCGATTGGTGTGGGCAAGACCAGCCTCGCGCGGCGATTGTCCGAGCGGCTGGGAGCCGCCATGCTGCTTGAGCGCCCCGAACAGAATCCATTCCTCGCGCGCTTCTACCAGGACATGGCGCGATACGCGCTGCCGACACAGCTCTTCTTTCTGTTCCAGCGGATCGGCCAGTTGCGGGAGATGTCGCAGCTGGACATGTTCAAGAGCCATACCATTTCCGATTTCCTGCTGGAGAAGGATCCGCTTTTTGCGCGCCTCACTCTATCGGGGGAGGAACTGCATCTCTACCAGACCATCTATGACACGCTAAAGCCGCAGGCGCCCCGGCCGGATCTGGTCATATATCTTCAGGCGCAATCGGACACCCTGATCGAACGTGTGCGACAGCGCGCCACCGACTACGAGCGGCCGATCAGCGAGGACTACCTGGCGCTGCTTGCCGACAGTTACAGCCGCTATTTCTACCACTATGATGGCGCCCCGATCCTGATCGTCAACTCCGAGCGGCTCAATTTCGTTCGCAACGATGGCGACCTGGACCTTCTGATCGAACGCATTGCCGCCATGCGCGGCGGCCGCGAATTCTTCAACCTGGGTGAATGAGCATGACGGGGGATCCACTATGACCTATGGACCGGGAGCGTCCGTGAGCCGCATTTCCCTGAGTCGACTGCAGCGCATGCATGCCGACGGCGCGAAGATTGCCATGGTGACCTGCTATGACGCGAGCTTCGCCACGCTGCTTGAGGGAGCAGGCGTCGAAATGCTGCTGATCGGTGATTCGCTGGGCATGGTGCTGCAAGGCCATGATTCGACGCTGCCGGTCACGCTTGACGATATTGCCTATCACACGCGATGCGTAGCCCGCGCCGCGAAATCGGCGTTTGTGGTGGCCGACATGCCCTTTGGCAGCTTCCAGGAATCGCCGCAGCAGGCGTTCCGCTCAGCCGCGACCCTGATGGCCGCCGGAGCCCACATGGTCAAAACGGAGGGCGGTGCCCACATGGCCGCGACCGTGGAATTTCTCGCGACACGCGGCATTCCTGTGCAGGCCCATATCGGCCTCACGCCGCAATCGGTCAACAAATTCGGCGGATATCGCGTGCAGGGCCGCGAAGAAGACGCTGCTGCGAGGCTGCTTGCGGAAGCACGCCTGCTGCAGGATTCCGGCGCCGATATGCTGCTGCTGGAAGCCATCCCCGCCGCGCTGGCAACGCGCATCACCCAGGCGGGTTCGATCGCCACCATCGGCATCGGCGCGGGCGCGGGATGCTCCGGGCAGGTGCTGGTATTGCACGACATGCTGGACATCTACCCTGGGCGCAAGGCGCGTTTTGTTCGCAACTTCATGCAGGGCGCACCAAGCATCGGCGGCGCGATTGAAGCCTATGTGCGCGCCGTCAAGGACGGCAGCTTTCCGGCGGCAGAACACAGCTTCTGAACAAGATGGAAATCATTGCCGGTACCGCGCAGTTGCGCGAATTCGTGGCCAATGCTCGGCGCTCGGGCAAACGTGTCGCGTTCGTCCCCACCATGGGCAATCTGCACGAAGGGCACCTGACACTGGCCCGCGATGCCTGCAAACACGGCGGGCTGGTGGTCGCCAGCATTTTCGTCAACCGCCTGCAATTCGCGCCCGACGAGGATTTTGACCGCTACCCGCGCACATTCGAGGCCGACTGCAGGGGGCTTGCATCCTGCGGCGTGGACGTACTGTTTGCGCCGGATGAACAGACGCTCTATCCGCAACCCCAGACTTATCGCATCCAGCCCCCGGCGTTGGCGGATGACCTGGAGGGTTCTTTCCGGCCCGGATTCTTCCATGGCGTCTGCACGGTGGTGGCCAAGCTGTTCAACATGGTGCAACCCGACGTCGCCCTGTTTGGCAAAAAGGATTACCAGCAGCTGATGATTGTCTCCGACATGGTGCGGCAGCTGGCCATGCCTGTCGAGATCATCCGCGGCGAAACCGTGCGGGCGGCGGACGGACTGGCCCTGTCCTCTCGCAATGGCTACCTTTCGCCAAAGGACCGTGAGCGGGCCCCCGCGCTGTACGCAGAACTGTCACAATTGGCGGCGGCGCTCAAGGCCGGGCGCCGCGATTATGCCGCCCTGGAATCGTCGATCTGCCATAATCTCCTTGAAAAACAATGGCAAGTTGACTATGTTGCGGTGCGCAAACAGTCTGATCTACAATCGCCCTCCCAGACAGATGGCGCCTTGGTCATTCTGGCCGCAGCCCGACTGGGAACGACACGTTTGATCGACAACCTTGAAGTTTGGCTTTAGGTCGCCGTTAAGGAATAGAGAAGAGGGGGCTTCGCCTCCTGATCCCCGAATGTAGAGGGTAACGCGGGTTGTACAGTCTGAGAAACCGGGTTTGACCGGCGTTTTCCATAGCGTATGTGCTGAGGGTAGAGATGCAACGCACCATGTTGAAGTCGAAGATACACCGCGCCACCGTGACGCAGTCCGAGCTCAATTACGAGGGCTCCTGCGCCATTGATGAGACGCTTCTGGACGCGGCTGATATCCGCGAATACCAGCAGATCGACATTTACAACGTCTCCAACGGCGAGCGTTTCACCACCTATGCGATCCGGGCCACGCGCAATTCCGGCACCATTTCCGTCAACGGCGCCGCTGCCCGCAAAGCCGCGCCCGGAGACATCCTCATCATTGCCTCATACGCCGTCTACAACGAAGTGGAATTGCAGCGCTACCGGCCGGAACTCGTCTATGTGGATGAGAGCAACCGCATCAAGACCAAGCGCGACAATATCCCGATGCAGATTGCCTGAGTGCGTATTCCACGTCATCGTGACCGGTGATTCCGCCGCATCGTGACCGAGGTTCCAGGGGATCGTGACCGCGATTCCGCGGCCATCGTGACCGATGGAGTGGTTGTTGTATGGATAGTTAAAGGTAGCCTCGCCGCATTT
>CAIUKQ010000073.1 GCA_903899705.1 uncultured beta proteobacterium | reverse complement strand
TGACGGGCATGGCGCAGACTTATCCCAACCGTCCGATCCGCGTGATCGTCGCGATGCCGCCGGGCGCGGGTCAGGACATCATGCTGCGCAAGATCGGCGAGGAGATTGCGCCTCGCATCGGCCAGCCGTTCGTAATCGACAACCGTCCGGGCGGCGCGCAGATTCCGGCGATGGAGGCCTGCAAATCAGCTGTGCCTGACGGCCACAATCTGTGTCTGATGACCGCCACGACGCAATCCATAAATCCTCACGTTTTCAATAAGTTACCTTATGACGTCGAGCGCGACTACAAACCCATCGCAAACCTCTATACGCAGATCGAGGCGCTGATGGTGGCCTCGAAGGTGCCGGCGACCACGCCGCGTGAACTACAGGCGCTCGCAATGGCGCGCTCCGGACAGATGAACTACGGCACGCTGGGCGAAGCCACCTCTTCCGACCTCTTCCGCCAGATGCTCTCCGACGAATGGGGCGCGAAGATCGCCGGCATTCCCTACAAGGGCGGCAACCTCATCATCACGGCGCTGGTGGCGGGCGAAGTCGACATGGCATGGATCGGCGCCTACAACGCCATCGGCCAGCAGAAGGCCGGCAAGGTACGCTTCCTCGCGGTGGGGAGCACCAAACGCCTGCGACTCCTGCCCGATCTGCCCACGCTGGAAGAACTCAACCTCAAGGACAGGCCACGCCCGCCCTGGGTGGCCATCGGCGCGCCGGCCGCGACGCCCGACAGCATCATCGCCCGTCTCAACACAGAGCTCGGGCGTGTGTTTGCCGAACCCAAGTTCGTCGACTACATCGAAACGCAATACATCGAGAGCCTGTTCGGCACGCCGCAGGAACTGGACGCCTACATGCGACGCGACCGCGACGCCTACGGGCTGGTCGTGAAGAAGTACAACCTGCCCAAACAGTAATCTGCCGCGCCACCGTTTTCTGCGGCGGATTGATCTGCCGAGCGCGAACCCTTTTTCTTTCAGGAGTTTCCATGAGCACCATGACCACGCCCGCCACCGACCGCTTCCCGTTTGTGAAGCGCGAAGACCTCGACGCCGAAGGACAGGCCATCTGGGACAAACGCTGCCAGGCGGTGAATTCAACGGGTCTCGGCGGCCATTTCAACGTGATGATGCGCTCGCCACGCCTGTGCCAGGCCGTGAGCGAACTGGAAGGGTACTTCCGCTTCAGCGCCGTGCACAGCAAACACGACCGCGAATTCATCACCATCGTCGTGCTCAGAAAAGCGGCCGCACGCTACGCCTGGGCGCGGCACGAGCATCAGGCCATCCGCGACGGCGTGCCGGCCGAAGTGGTGGAGCAAATCAGAATGCAGGCGGCACTGGCCGACATCCCACCGGCCTACCGCCTGATCACCGAATTCACACGCGCCCTCACCTTCGCCACCGCAGAGCTGCCGCGAGATTTGTTCGACCGGGTGATCAAGGAAAAAGGCGAACGCTGGACGCTGGATGCGGTGGCGCTGATCGGCCACTACTCATTGGTGGCCACGACGATTCACGGATTCGGTGTCAGGGCGCGCGAAGACGTCGACGGCCGCACCTTCTAGGTCAACCGGCAATGGTTCACGCGACGCGCAGCGTTTGGGGTGAGGCCGAATGCTGTATTGAGGCCGATCCCCAAACGCGGAGCGTCGCCGCGCGGACGGTCGGCCTCACGGCGAGAACGAATCAGCCCAGGATTTCCTTAAAGAAATCCTGCATCGCCACCCACGACCGCTTGTCAGCGCGCTCTTCATAAGCCGCCTGCGCCCCGCCCACCGGCACATGCCACTGCGTGAAGCTGTGCACCGCGTTGCCGTAGGCGGTGAAATACCAGTCTACTTTCGCCTCGCGCATCTCCTTGAAGAAGGCGCTGACTTCGGCCTCAGGTACCACCGGGTCATTGGCGCCGTGAAGCACCAGCACCTTGCACTTGATGTTTTTCGCATCCGCGGGATTGTCGGTCGAAAGATTGCCGTGAAAACTCACCGCCCCGATGATGTCCGCGCCGGTACGCGCGAGTTCCAGCGTGGTCTCCCCGCCAAAACAATAGCCGATGGAAATCATCTTGCTGGTATCGACCACCGGCAAAGCGCGCAACTGTTCGAGGCCGGCCTTCGCGCGCGCCTTGAGCAGCGGCCGGTTGGAAGTGTACTTGCCCATCTCCTCGGCGCAGGCGGGAAACTGCGGGCGTATGCCCTTGCCGTAGATATCGGCGCAGAACACCGCGTAACCCATCTCCACCAGCATCGCCGCGCGCTTGTGCGCATAGGGGCCGACGCCGGTCCAGTCGGGAAAAAGAATGATGCCCGGGCGCTTGCCCTGCTTGGTATCGTCATAGGCCACATAGCCTTCGCAGACCGTGCTGCCTTCCTTGTATTCGACGGTGTAGGTCTTCATGGTGCTCCGCTCCTTCTCAATGATGACGGGAAAATACGATGACGGGATAAAGCAGCGATCCGCGATAAACTTCGGGCGCCGATTTTATAGGCATCCGCGTTTTTTCATGCGACCACGCAATCGGCGAAGAACAATGTCCAACATCCCCCAAAAATCCTCCGCATCTCCGAGCGGCCCCGGCTGGCTTTTCATGGCCACGCTCGCGGCCATCACCCTGATCGGCCCGCTCGCGGTGCACGCCTTCCTTCCGGTGATGCCCATCATCAAGAACGAATTCGGCATCAGCGACGCACTGGCGGGAATGAGCTTCACCGTGGGCCTGCTGGTGATGGCTTTTGCGACCCTCATCTACGGATCGCTCTCCGACCGCTATGGCCGAAGGCCCGTGCTGCTGGGTGGACTGGCGCTTTTCATCATCGGCGGCGTGCTCTCCTCGTTTGCCACCTCGTATCCCGGATTCATCGCGGGACGCATGCTGCAGGCGCTGGGCGCCGGTTGCAGCATCACCCTGGCACGCGCGGTGGCACGCGACGCCTACGGCGCCGAAGTGCTCGTCAAGGTGATCGCCTACCTGACCATGGCCTACACCCTGGGGCCGATGCTCTCGCCCTATATCACCGGGCTCATCGTCGACAGCGCGGGATGGAGAGCCGCGTTCTGGTTCATGGCCGCCGCGGGCACCGTGATCCTCCTCATCTCCTGGCTGATACTCGTGGAGACGCATCCGAAGGAAGCGCGCCAGCCCAAGGGGGGCAACTACCTGCGCGATTATCAAAAGCTTTTTGCGCACATCCGCTTTGCCTGCTATGTGCTGCAGTCGGGCTTTTCGTCAGGCTGCTTCTACACCATGGCCGCGGCTTCGGCCTTCCTCATGACGGGGTACCTTGGCCGCTCGGCGAGTGAATTCGGCTCCTACTTCGCCCTGTTCCCGTTCGGCTTCTTCCTGGGCAACCTTGTTTCCTCGCGCCTCTCCGGCCGCGTCTCGATCGAAACCATGGTCATCACCGGCGGCAGCATCAATTTTCTGGCTATCACCGCGCAATCCGCCATCATCCTCAACGGTCACTTGTCTCCCCTCGTCCTCTTCGTTCCCGGTGCACTGATCACCTTCGGCCAGGGGCTCGCGCTGCCCAATGCCACCAGCGGCGCGATGCGCGTAATCCCCGCCCTCGCGGGCACGGCCTCGGGCATCGGCGTGTTCTGCCAGACCTTCCTTGGCGCACTGTGCGCGCAGATCTACAGTACGATTTCGGACGGAACGCCGCTGTCAATGGTGTGGGTGGTCTGGTTCTGCTCGGTCATGACGTTGTCGGCGGGTTGCATTCCCTACATCCTCAAGAGGAGAGACAAATGATGAAGAAATTCCTGATCACATCGGTTGCGATGGCGACGCTGTTGGCCGCCAATGCCATGGCGCAAAACTATCCGAACAAGCCTCTCCGGCTGGTGATTTCCTATCCGCCCGGCGGCGGCATCGACCTCACCGCGCGCGCCATTGCGCAAAAGGTCGGCGAGTCCCTCGGACAGACGCTCATTGTCGACAACCGCGTCGGCGGCAACACCATCGTGTCCGCTGAATACTCGGCGCGTGCGGCGCCCGACGGATACACGCTTTTCATGCCGCTTGATTCAACCATGACGCAGTTCCAGGCTCTCTACGACAAACTGCCTTTCGATCCGGTAAAGGACTTCGTGCCGATAACACGGGTATCGCGCACCAACTCGCTGATCGTTACCCACCCGAAAGCGCCCTTCCAGACGCTGGAAGAGTTCGTCGCCTACGCCCGCGCCAACCCGGGGAAACCGAATTTCGCCGCATCGGCTTTGACGACACGGCTCGTCGGGGAAATCCTCAAGACCGTCACCGGCATCGACATGGTGTTCGTGCCTTACAAGGGAACAGCGCCGATGATTCCGGCGCTGATGTCAGCCGAAATCGACCTTGTCATCGACGGCATGTCCGCTTACGTACCGGCAATCAAGCAGGGCAAGCTGCGACCCGTCGCACTCGCCGCTCCTGTGCGAAACCCGCAACTGCCGGACACGCCCACCACGCGTGAAGCCGGCTATCCGCAAATCGAGGCCTCGGGCTGGTTGGGCGTTTTTGCGCCGGCCGGAACGCCGGCTCCGATCATCGCAAGGCTCAACACCGAATTCGTAAAGGCGCTCAACAGCGCCGATCTCGGCGCGAAACTCGAGGGCATGGGCATCACCGTGGTGTCGAGCACCCCGGAAGAACTGGGGGCGCTGCTTCGCGCCGACATTGCCAAATGGTCGCCGGTGATCAGGGCGCGCGGCATCAAGGCTGACTAGCCCCTCGCATCAAACAAAAAGGGCGCCTTCCGGCGCCCTTTTGCTTTTCCACGGCCGGCTATTTGCCCAGCCCGCCTGACGCACGTTCGCGCTCGCGCTGCCGCAACACGTCGATCATGACGTTGAAGGTCCGGCCCAGTTGACCAATCTCGTCGTTGGACCGCACGCGCACCGAAGCCTTGTCGTAGTCCCCGCTCTTCAGGGCAAGAGCCGCGGTCTGCAACTCCTGGATCGGGCTGACAATGCTGCGCGCGAACAGCATCGCGAAAAGCAGGAACACCATTCCCACCACGTACACCGAGTACAGCACGTTGGAGAAAATGCGGTCCAGCGGTGCCGAAAACTCCTCCTTGGTTTCACTCACCGCCACCACCCACACATGGCCCTTCACCGGCGCGTAACCGGTGATTTCCTCCTTGTTCGAAATGGTCGATGTATAGCTGAAGTTGCCCGGTTCCTTGGCAGCGAGCAGGACCTTGTTCAGTTCTGGCATGTTGACGGTTTCGATGACGTCCTTCTTGAACCGCTGGTCAGCCTTGATTTCATCCGCAGCCCTCTGCGACAGAGGTGCCAGACTCTTGAAGCGTGTGGCCGCATCAGAGTGGTAGACCATGACGCCCTCGTCATCCACCAGTGTTGCAAGCCGCGTGCCGGTCTTGACGTCGCTCAGCATCTTCTCAAAGGGCAGCGAGGAGTAGCGCATCACCACCGCGCCAATCACCTTGTCTTCGCGATCGCGGATCGGCTGCGCGTAAAACACCCCCAGTGCGCCCGTGGCCGCCCCCACCAGCATGCTGGAAACGAAGGGTTTGCCTTCCATCGCGAGCTTGAAGTATTCGCGGAACTTGAAGTTCCGGCCCTGCACCGCAGGGTCAGTTGCAATCTTGGCCGTGCCTTCGCTGTCGAAGACCATCACCAGCTCGACCGCCGGATTGGCGGACTTCAGGTTCGCCAGCTTGCGGCTGATCTCGGTCGCGGTCGCGTCCGTGGGCTTTTCAAGATAACCGACAAAGTCCCGGTCGGTACCCAGGAAAATGGCCAGCTTGTTGGTATCGTCAATCAGCTGCGTAATTCGCCCCGCGACGTTTTCGGCGATCTGCGACAGGTTCTTCAACTCGGTCTTGGAGATGCTGTCGATGCTTCCGTTCACGTTGTAATACGCCGTGATGACCATGGGCAGCAAGGCGGTTGCCACCATCGCCAGGGTCATCTTGACACCCATCGGCCAGGAAGACGGCCGGAACAGTAATTCACCGAAGCGGTTGATGCGCCGGCGTATCAGGCGCCACGATTTGAGGGTATCAAGCCAGGTTTCCTTTTCCGCTTCCTTGTCCTCGCCGGCGGCAAGCGCCTCGGTGAGGCCCAGTGCGGCGGCATGCGCGGCGAACAGCGCCGTGGCGAACTGCTTCACGTCCTGGGGGCGCTCCTCGGGCTTGACCTTCAGCGCCCAGTCGATGGCGTTTAGAAACTCAGGGCTGAATTTGCCCTTGCCCACCGTCGCGGCCGATTCCATGGTGTCGCTGACCACGCGCGCCGTCGCCTCGGGCGGCTTCTGCCCGGTGAGCATCCAGTACAGCGTGGCACCCAGCGCATAAATGTCGGTATAGGGCCCCTGCGCGGTGCCCCAGTACTGCTCGATGGGACCGTAGCCAGGGGTCACGATGTTCGCTTCCTCGGCCTGATTCGCCGAGGTGGCGCGTGCCGCACCGAAATCGAGCAGCACGAAACTGCCATCGCTGTCGCGAACAATGATGTTGTCAGGTTTGATATCGCGGTGCATGAAACCGGTGCGATGCACCACACCCAGACCCTCGATCAACGGCAGGAGCAGACTGAGCAGTCGTTCCTCACCAATGTCGGACTTGTCCTGCCACCAGGACCGCAGTGACCTGCCCTTCTCGTACTCCAGCACCATGTACGCTGTGTTATTGCCCTCGAAGAACCGGGCCACGCGCACGATGTTGGGATGGCGGAAGGTTGCGAGCGTGCGTGCCTCGACCAGAAAGTTCTCCAGCCCGTGCTGGTAGAAATCCAGATCCTCTTCGGCCCGCGCCGATATCGATTTCGTCGTCGAGCGGTAGGCGAACTGCTCGGGGAGGTATTCCTTGACCGCCACCTTGGAGTTCAGGTTGACGTCCGTCGCCATATAGGTAATGCCGAAGCCACCCTGGCCAAGCACGCTGTCGATCCTGTATTCAAACAGCCGGTAGCCATCCGGCAACGCAATCGCAGGGTCTTCGGGTGCCGTCGTAAATGAGGCCCTTTGCACATTCGCTGCAGGCGGGCCAACCGGCTTGGCCGGAGCAGGCCGTTCAACCGCCGGGGACGCCACGGCAGGTGGTGCCACGGATGCCGCCGGCGTACCGGGATTTCTATGCAGTGGCGAATTAGTGTCGACCTGAGTCTTGTCTCCGCCTGCGGCCGTCGCTGCCGGCGCGGCTGCGGCGGGCTTCGCCGCAGCCGCCTGAACCGTGGCGGTTTTTGCCGCTACGGCTGCCGCGCGATTCCTGTGCATCGGGGAATTGGGATCTATTTGCGTCTTGTCCGCATTAATCGCGGCCTGGCTCGCGGCGGCTGCGGCTGCCGCGGCGCGATTCCTGTGCAGCGGTGAGTTCATGTCAATTTGCGTTTTGTCGCTATTTGCGGAACTCACAGTTTTTTCGTCAGGCATTTTCCCCTCCAGCCGGACCTGGGAGGCAGGTCCATTCGTTGATTCGCGGCGAGACTAGCATATTTTCCCGCGGCGTTTTGGAATCTAACTTATTAATATACAGGCACTTAGGTCTTGTTGGAAGCACTTCTCAAGCTTTGCGCGACATCCATTTTCGTACGTGTTGCCAAAAATGCGTGCCCCGGAATTACGTAGGTAAGAAAACCCGATTGGGCAGGATTTATCAAAGGTAATAGACGCTGCTTTTATACAAGGCGGTTTCAATGACCAAGTGCAAAAAGCGCAGCATGATGCTGCTTGAAATCGAAAGCTTCCGGGGTAAGCATTTCAGCCGGGCATCGGAAGCCCATCGATTTGCGTGGCCTGGTGTTCAGCTCCCAGGCGATGGCATCGA
>CAIUKQ010000072.1 GCA_903899705.1 uncultured beta proteobacterium | reverse complement strand
CCTTCGACCCGATCAAGGACTTCACACCGGTGGCTGCGACCGGGCGCTCACGCGGCTACATCATCGTCAATCCCGCCGTTCCCGTTTCCAACTTCCGGGAACTTATTGATTATGCGAAAAAATTTCCGGGCAAGCTCTCTTATGGCACGCCCAATCATGCCTCCAGCTTCCACCTGTCCGGCGCCATCCTGGCCGAAACGGCCGGCATCAACATCGTGCACATTCCCTACAAGGGCGGGTCGGAAGTGATGCGGGGCCTGGTGTCGGGCGATATCCCCATGGCCATCATCAGCAATGGTTCGGCAACTGCGGCGCTGGCATCGGGCAAGGCAAGGCTGGTTGCCGTGCTCGACACTGACCGCGACCCCAGGTGGCCGGCAGTCGCATCCGTCACCGAGACTTACTCCGAATTCGAACGCACGGCAGACTGGACCGGCATCTTCGGCCCATCCGGCATGGCACGTCCCCTGGTGCAGCGCCTGAACGCCGAAATCGTCGCGGCCTACAATGCCGCAGATTCAGTGGAACGCCTGGCCAACGTCGGACTCATTCCCCAAAGCGCGTCGCCCGAGGAATTCTCCGCCATGGTGCTTCGCGCAGTTGAAGTGAATCGCAAGGGCGTCCGCCTCGCGGGCATCAAGCAGGAATAATCCGGGGCCGGTATGCAACCCCAGTTCTACTCGCAGCTGCCCCTCTTCACCCGCTTTGACGATGTCACGCACCCGGAGAATTACACCGCGCTGCCCGATGACTGGATCATCCTGATCGCCGACGTTGTAGGATCGACCCGGGCCATCGAAGCGGGCCGCTACAAGGACGTGAACGTGGTCGGCGCCTCCGCCATCATTGCGGTTCTCAACGCCGCCGCAGGGATCGGCGTGCCCTACACCTTCGGCGGTGACGGGGCATCCCTGCTCATACCAGTCTCGTTGCTGCCCGATGCCGGACCCGCGCTGCGCGGCACCCGCAGCATGGCGCGCGACAGCTTCGGACTTGAACTGCTGGTTGCCGCCATTCCCGTCGCCGACGTGCGCGCCGCCGGCAAGGACGTGAGTGTTGCAAAATTCGGCGCATCGAAGAGTTTTTCGCAGGCGATGTTCTCCGGGGGCGGCGTGGCCGAAGCCGAACGATTCGCAAAAAATCCAGCAACCCGCGCTCGATACGAATTGAGCGAAGACCCCGCCCAATCGGGCGCCGATTTCAGCGGCCTGGAATGCCGATGGCAGGGCATACCCGCGCGAAGCGGCGAAACCATCAGCCTATTGGTGCAGGTTCAGGCAGGCGCCTCGTCACGAATGCGGGAAATCCTCGATGGCGTTCTCGCCGATATCAGGGACATCTACGGCAGTGGCAACGAGGCGCAGCCGGTGTCCAGCGAACAACTGAATCTGCACCAGGGTGGCGACGGCGACGCCACTGAACTGGCGGTGCAATCCCATGGCAAAGGCGCTCTTTACAAGGCGCTGCTGGCGCGAGTCATACGAGTGCAAACCTGGTTCGGCGGTTGCGTGATGGCGCTGCGCCTCAAGATCGGCGGAGTGGACTGGGGCAATTACAAGAACGATGTCGTTGCCAACACCGACTACCGCAAGTTCGACGACACCCTTCGCATGGTGCTCGACAGCACGACGGCGCAGAGGCTGATGCTGGAGGAGAAACTCGCGGCACGCCGGCGGCAACACGAACTGGTCTACGGCATCCACGTCGCCGAAGAGGCGCTGATGACCTGCCTGATCTTCGATCGCGGCGTGGCCCACACGCACTTTGTCGACGGCGCCAACGGCGGCTACGCGCTGGCCGCGCAGAAGATGAAGGAACAACTGCCGGATTGACCCCTGTCCCAAGGCGGCCACGGTAGTATTCTACGAATTCGAAAATCTCACGAAGGAGCGCAGCAATGCACAAGATCCGCCATATCGCGATATCCAGCCAGGATCCGGCCAAGTCAGCCGAGTTCTACAAGAAACATTTTGGATGGCGCGAAATCAGTCGCGGCGGCAAGGACCGCGCCAATCCCACCGGCGTTCTGCTCTCCGACGGCTCCATCAATGTCACCATCCTCAAGTTCGCCTCCGACCAGATCAACAAGGGACTTGACTACGAGGGCTTCCATCACTGGGGCGTCGTCGTCGATGATGTGGAAGGAATGGCAAAACAATTGGAGGCCGACGGTGTCGCCCTTTGCGTTGGCGAAGACCAGATCCCGCCCGGCGCACAATACGAAATCAAATTCCAGGGACCGGACGACATGGTCTTTGACATAACCGACGTCACCTGGCCCGGATCGGTGGGTCTTGACGGCGTAGCCGCGCCGGACAAGGTGCCCAGCGCGAGGGAACAGAACCGCTCGCGCTTCGCCCCCAAAAAGGAGACCGTGGCCTGATGAAAAAAGCGCTCAGGAACCTCGCTGCCACCGCCTGCCTTTGCGCGCCGCTTGCGGCATTGGCCCAGGCTTTTCCGACCAAACCCGTTCGCATCATCGTGCCGTGGCCGCCGGGGGCGATTGATGTGTCGGTGCGCCTGCTGCAACAGGTGATGACCGAGGACCTCGGCCAACCGGTGATCATCGAGACGCGCCCCGGCGCGTCGGGCTTCATCGGCGCGGAACTCGTGGCCCGATCGGCACCAGACGGCTACACCATGCTGGCCACGGCCGCGGGCAGTCTCGTCACCGGAACCATCATCAATCCCAAGGCGCCCTTCGATACGCTGAAGGATTTCACGCCGGTCACCATGATTTACGACTCGGCGCAGGCGATCATCGCGAAGATGTCCCTGCCGCAGACGAACCTGAAAGAGCTCATCGATTTCGCAAAGGCCAATCCCGGCAAGCTCTCCTACGGCAGCACCGGCATCGGCGCGGCGCAGCACGTCGATGGCGAAACGTTCAAGCGCATTGCCGGTGTGGACATCGTGCACATTCCCTATGGCGGCTTCGGCCCTCTGCTGCAGGCTGTCACCGGCCAGCAGGTGGATCTGGGTTTTGCCACGGTTGGGATCGTGAAACAGCTGGTGATGGCAGGCAAGGCGAGACTCATCGCGGTGCACGGCGGCAAGGCACCGGCTGCCTTCCCTCCCGCGGCAAACCTGAACGATGTCTTTCCCGGATTCGAAACCGCTCCCGGATTCATTGGCTTCTGGGCGCCTGCCGCGACGCCGCGGCCAGTCGTCCTCAAGTTGAACGGCGCAGCGGTCAAAGCGCTGCGAACGCCGGAAGTTCGCGCCAAATTCGAAGAGACCGGCGTCAACGTGATCGGCAACACACCGGATGAATTCCTCGCCGCCATCAAGCCCTCGTTCGACAGCGCGGGCCGCTCGATACGCGCCGCGCAGTCGGCCGGGGTGAAATTCGAATAGCGCAGGGGGGCGGCATGGCAACCTGGAAGATCGGCTCAGCCACGATCACGCGCATCGAGGAGCAGGTGTGCCTGGCCATGCAATCGCCGGCCAAGCACTTCCCCGGTTTCGAGCGCGATGTCCTCGAGCGGCACATGAGCTGGCTCGTTCCCGATCATTACTCGCCGCAGCATGACTGCATGGTGTCGAGCTTTCACTCCTGGCTCATCCGCACCGATCAGTACAACATCCTGCTCGACACCTGCTGCGGCAACCACAAGGAGCGGCCCTGGGCTCCGCGCTTCAACCAGCTCGACACACCGTTCATGGACCGGCTGCGCGGGACCGGTGTCGCCCCCGAGGACATCGACATCGTGCTTTGCACCCACCTGCACGCCGACCACGTGGGCTGGAACACCGTTCAGCGCGACGGCCGCTGGGTTCCAACCTTTCCCAATGCGTACTACCTTTTTTCCAGAACCGAGGCGGATTACTGGAACCTGCGCAGCAATTTATCGATGCAAGGCGACCCGAGGCGCGTGGTGTACGAGGACAGCGTGCTGCCCGTCATTGAATCCGGCCAGGCCGTCATCATCGACGGCAACCACGCCCTGGAGGATGGCATCCTGATTGAACCGGCCCCCGGACACACACCGGGCCTGATCATCATGAAACTGGACAATCCGGAAGCACGTTCAGTCGCCGGTGCGCATGGCGACCGCGCCGTGTTCTGCGGTGACGTGATCCACCACGCGCTGCAGGTCTATGCGCCGCACTGGTCACATATTGTTGACCAGAATCCGGAACTTGCGAAACTCACTCGACGAAAACTGCTGGAATATTGCGTCGAGAGCGGCGCATTGCTCTTTCCTGCGCACTTTGGCGCGCCGCATGTGGCGCGCATCGGTGAATCGGCCGGCGGATTTACCGCAAACTTTGTTCCGGGATTGATTGCTTTATAAAATTGTCATTCGGGTTTGATCCCCGCGTTGCGGACAATCTTTTCGAACAACTCAACCTCGTTCCTCACCAGATCCGCGAATTTTTCCAGTGGAAGGCCGACTGCCTCCGCTCCCATGGTCATGAATCGTTCGCGACTCTCGGGCTTCGCAATGATCTGCGTCAACTCATTGTTCAGGCGGACCGCAATGGTTCTGGGAAGGTTGGCGGGCCCCATGATTCCCAGCCACGTGTCGCTCCTCATCCCCTTGATACCCAGTTCCTCGAACGTCGGTGTGTCAGGGAGAAACATCGAGCGGGACTCGCTCGCCACTGCCAGCGCGCGCAACCTTCCGGATTTGATGTGCGGCAATGTCGCATTCACCGACGACATTGATGCCATCACCTGGCCGCCCAGCAAACCTTCCACCGAAGGTCCTGACCCGTTGTAGGGGATGTGATTGAGCTTGATTCCGGCAAGGCTGGACAGCAACTCCCCGCCGATATGTACCGTGGATCCGATGCCGGAAGTCGCATACGTAACCTCGCCCGGCTTTGCCCGAGCTTCTGCAAGAAATCCTTTCAGGTCACGTATCGGCGAATCAGAGCGAAGCACGAGCATATTCGGCGCGGACGCCACCAGTGATATCGCTGTGAAATCCCTGACCACGTCAAAGGACAGCTTTTTGTTCAGTGCGGGCAAAATGGTGATGGCTCCGACGGCAACCAGCAGCGTATAACCATCCGCCGCGGCTCTGGCGACCGTTTCGGCGGCAATCGCCCCGGCCGCACCGCCTCTCGGCTCCACAATGAACGGTTGTCCGAGGCTCTTTTGCATTTCAGGAGCAAGCACCCGGGCAAGGATGTCCTGAACACCGCCGGGGGCGCCGACAACCAGTCTTACCGGCTTTGTCGGATAGCCTTCCTGGGCCGAAGCGGAAAGCACGAGCATGGACAACGAAGCCGCCGTGGCCAAAGCGTGAATCAGTTTCATCAAATTTTCTCCAATCGTTTCGAATGCCTCGAATACCGGATGCCGTCGTACGAAAACCTCAGATCTCGGGTTTGACCCCTGTCCGCTTCACCACATCAGTCCAGACCCGGACACTATCCCTGATCGCGGCATCAAACTGTTCGGGCGGGCCTCCGACCGGCTCCTGACCGAATGAATTGATCATCCGCTGACGCACGCTGTCCTGCGCGAATGCACGATTGGTTTCGCGATTGATGCGTTCGATGATCGCCCGGGAAGTTCCAACCGGAGCCGCCAGCCCGGTCCATGTCGAAACATTGAAACCCGGATAGCCCGACTCGGCAATGGTCGGCACGTCCGGCAACAATCCGCTGCGTTTGGCGGTCGTGACGGCAATGGCCTTCAATTTGCCTGAACGGACCAGGGACAATGCGGAGGGGTCGAACATGATGTCGATCTCGCCCGACATCAGCGCCGGTTGGGCCTGTGCGCCTCCCTTGTACGGAATATGGGTGATGTCGACCCCCGCTGTCAGCTTGAACAATTCTGCCGCCAGGTGTCCCGACTGTGCCGTGCCGAAAGAACCCACATTGATTTTTCCGGGATTGCGCTTCGCATACGCGACCAGCTCCGCGACACTCCCATAGGACACGCGGGGATTGGCCAGCAGCACAAACGGCACGTCTATGAACTGCGCGATCGGTGAAAAATCCCTGAGGGGGTTGTACGGAAGGTCCGCGACAAAAATCGCATTCAGGTAGGTGGTCAGCGCGATCACAAGTAGGGTGTAGCCGTCGGTAGGCGCCTTTGCGACAAATCCCGCCGCCAGGTTGCCTCCGGCACCGGCTCGATTTTCCACGATGATCGGCTGGTTCCACGACCGCCTCATTTCTTCGGCAACCATGCGGGTGACCAGATCGACGGCCCCGCCGGGCGCCTGCGGCACAATGATCCTCACCGGTTTGAAGGGGAACTCCCCTGATTCCTGGGCGAATGCTGTGCGCGGCACGACTGAACAGAGAATCTGGGCGGCGGCAAATGCCGTGGCAATGTAACGCAAGCGGGAAATTCTTAGCATCACAGCTTCCTAAACGGCTTTCTGCTCGATGTAGCCAAAAATTGATTCACCATCACGATCGAACATCTCGATCCGGACATGGTCGCCAGCCTTCATAAATTCGGTCAGCGGTTTTCCCTTTTCCAGGGTCTCGATCATCCGACGCTCGGCGATACAACTTGACCCGACGGAACGATCCCGGTTGGAAACTGTGCCTGAACCGATGATGGTCCCGGCGGCAAGGTCGCGTGTCTTTGCTGCGTGGGCAATGAGGAAGCGAAACCCGAATTGCCTGTCCTTGCCCGCGTCCGGACGTCCGAACTCGCGCCCGTTGAACGTGGTGACCAGCGGCAGGTGGATGGTGTCGCCATCCCAGGCGTCACCCAACTCATCCGGCGTCACTGCAATCGGCGAGAACGTGCTCGCAGGTTTGGACTGGTAAAAACCGAATCCCTTTTCCCGTTCCTGCCGTGTGAGATTTCGCAGGCTCACGTCGTTGCACAGGAGCACGAACCGGATGTAGTCACCGGCTTTTTCCTGCTTCGTCCCCATTGGCACCCGGTCGGTGATGATCGCGATTTCCGCCTCGAAATCGAAGCCCCAGCTTTCGTCGACAATATTGATCTCGTCGGTCGGCCCCTGAAAGGAATCCGAACCTCCTTGATAAAGTTGCGGATCGGTGGTCGCCCATTCCGGTATCGAGCCTTTTCGAATCTGCACCATGAGTTCCATGTGCGAGAGATAGGTGCTGCCGTCACACCACTGATAGGCACGTGGCAGGGGTGAATGAAAATCCTCCTCACGGCATTTGAATTCACCCGGGACAGGCCCCTTGTTCAACGCGTCGGACACCCGAACCAGATCCGATTGAACTCCCGACCAGTTGTCCAGCGCGAATTGCAGTGTCGGCGCCAACTGGGAAACGGCAACAGCGCGCTTGCGATCGCGCGAAACAACAACCAGTTCTCCATCCAGGGTGCCGTTTCGACGGGTGCCAAGCTTCATATAAAAACTCCTATTTAATATTTATTTTCAATAAGTTACAAAACATCAACGCCAGGCTTTACCCGGGGATCTCCATGCCGCATTCGCGCATCCGTGCAAGCGCCTGATCCGCCAGTTCGCCATATGCGTGCTTCGCAGCTGCAATCGATACGTAACCTTCATTCAGGTCGCGGACAATCAGTGCGATGTCCCTCGATCCCGGCTCGCCAAATCCCCCACCGCCTCCGGTAAAGACATCGACGCGGTCGCCTTTCCTTGCCTTGGTGATTTCCTTCAACACGGTCCGCTGCGAATGATCCTGACCGTGGATTTCGACTCGCCCCGTCTTGCCGTCCGCGCCGCCTTCCAACCCCCACGGGGGACATTTGGTGCGCTCGAAATGGATATAGACCGAGCAGTCCTGCAGCAGACGATAACTTTTCTCCACGCCAAGGCCGCCGCGATGCGCGCCCGCACCGCCGGAATCCTGGCGCAATTTCACCTGTTCGACGATATAGGGACAGGTCGCTTCCTGAAGTTCCACGGGAACTTCCAGCGTATCGCCGTGAGCCATTGATCGATACGGTCCCGGTCCGTCATAAGCTCTCGCGGCTCCCCAACCGCCAATGGTTGACTCAAGATGCCGGAAAAAATTGCCATGTGCATCAGTGCCGAAAATCACGTGGATCCCGTAAGTACCATGATGCGCGGCCGGCACCTTATCAGGGAGTGCCTTCGCGAATGCGCGAAGAATGGTGTCAACCACCGTGGGAATGACCTTGCCCGATCCCGCAAGAGGGGCGGTTGGAAGCGCACTCAGAATTTTTCCCGGTGGACATATGACATGGATGGGACGAAACGCGCCCCAGTTGGCCGGTTCCAGCGGCGCGAACAGGTACTTGCAGGCTATGCGGGCCGCGGCGACCGCCCCGCCTTCGAATCCGGCATTGAGCGGGCCTTTCACCTGGTCCGCGATGTTACTCATGTCGATGGTCAATTCATCGCCCTCGATCACAACAGAAACCTCGATGGGTATGGTGCCACCGCTGATGCCGTCATCATCCAGAAACGAACTCGCGCTGTACACGCCATCCGGTGCCGCAAGAATGGCCTTTCGCATCGAGGCTTCGCTTCGATCCCAGAATGCCTTCACCGCCGTCCTGACCGCCTCGTTTCCGTATTTCTCAAGAACCTCCATAGACATATTCCGGCCCATGAGGCATCCGGCTACCTGCGCCTCCAGGTCACCCATGAGCATTTTCGGGAAGCGGGTGTTGCATTCGATGAGTCGATACACGTCGCCGACACGTTCGCCACCAGACAGGAGTTTCATGGTTGGAAACTGAATGCCCTCCTGGAAGATTTCCGTGCTGCTGGTGGTCGAGGAAGAGCCCACGGCGGTGCCACCCACGTCAACCCAGTGCATCACAATGGCAAAAAATCCGAACAACCCGCCTTCGTCCGGTGAGGTGCGAACCGGCGTGTACATCACGACATTGTTCAGGTGCTGGCCCATGGTGGCTGCGCGGTTGCAGATCACGACATCGCCGTGCTGCAATTGGTCTTTTCCATAGACCTCCAGGCCTTCCTTCACCGCCGCGGACAGTGCATTGGCGATGAAAATCGGCAACCCCCCGCTGCATTGAGCGATCAACCGGCCTTCAGAATCCAGGACGCCCACGGCATAGTCCTTGTATTCGGAAATAAGGATGCTGAACGCGGTACGCGTGATGTTCTTGTCGATCAGGTTGGGTATCGCACACAAGCGGTGCATGATGATTTCAGCCGTGATGGCGTCGAATTCCTTGCCGACGGCACCTGATGCATTCCTATCAAAAACCATGGGATTTTTCCTTGCCGCCAATGTCAACCGATGCTGAGGCGAAGTTCGCCCAGTTCACCCACTTCAAATTCGTCCCGCGGACCGACGAGGGTTGTGGCGCTGAACTCCTCGATCACCGCCGGTCCGGCGCAACGGAACCCAATGGGGAGATCACCGCGAAGATAAACGGGCGTCCTTGCACGGCCTGAAGCTTCTTCAAAATAGACGTCCCGGTGCGCCACGGGCACCGGGTTGCCGGCGCGCGGCGCCCCATGCAATCCCGCAAGATCGGGACGTTCGCCTGTTGCATATCCGGTCACCCGAATTCCGATCAGCTCCACCGGACAAACAGGGTCATCCAATCCGTAACGATTCAGGTAGGTTTTCAGGAAGTTACCGTGTATGACATCAAGACCGTCGCCAGGATGCACAGGCACCAGAACCGAATGCCTCTGCCCCTTGTAGCGCATGTCCAGTTGCTGATCCAGAATGATGCTCACGTTGCCAAAGTCCCTTCTCAATGCAGCGCTGATGGACTGCCCCAATTCCGTGGCGCTTTCCTGTATCAGGGAGGACGAAGCCTCTTCCAGATTGGTCAACATGCTTTGCGACTGATCCATGCGAGCATCGGCAAGCAGCATCCCAAGCGCGGAAAAATTGCCCGGCTCGGGCGGCACGATGACCCTGGAGATGTGAAGTTCCCGTGCTATTCCGGCCGCATGCAGGGAACCACCGCCACCGAAGACGAAGAACTGGAAGTCGCGGGTGTCCTTGCCCCGTTCGACGGTGATTTCCTTGATGGCGCTCATCATTTGCGCCGTCGCCAAAGACAATACGCCCATTGCCGCAGAATCCAACCTGTCGCGAGCAAACCCGAGTGGCGTACACACTTTTTCCTCTATCGCCCGGATTGCGGCTTCCCGATTCAAGGGAAGCGCCCCCCTCAGGAATGCATTGCCGCCTATGCGGTCGAGCACCAGATTGATATCGGTGATTGTCGGTTCCAGCCCGCCCCTTCCAAAGCACGCCGGCCCCGGATCGGATCCAGCGCTGCGCGGACCCACGGTAAGGCGGCTGTTTCCATCCACCGAGACGATGGAACCGCCGCCGGTGCCAACCTCCACGATATCCAGGACTGGGGTTCGCACTGGAAACCCATAGGCGTAACCGCCAACGTGGTAAGTGTTTTCAATTTCGTATTCGAAATTCTGGATCAACGCGCATTTGGTCGTTGTCCCCCCCATGTCAAAAGCGATGACATGCTCGATGCCAAGAGCCTTCGCATAGGCCGTCGCGCCAATGCAACCGCCCACCGGACCGGACTCGACCAGCGCAAGCGGCTGCTCCATCGCCCTGCCCACGGACATCACGCCGCCATTGGACGACATCATCAGAAGCGTTCCACGGAAACCATCCGCCTTGAGTCGCGAATCGAAATTCCCGACATAGGTCGCTGCCTGGGGTCCCACGTAGGAATTGGCGACAGCGGTGGCGGTACGCTCGTATTCAAACCAGTCCCGCGACAGTTCGGTGGCCGCCGAAACGTACACATTAGGCAACCGTCGGCGCAGAAATTCCGCGGCCGCCCGCTCATGCTCCGGATTCTTGTAGGCGTTGATAAATGAAACGGCAATCGCCTCAACCCCCCTCGCTTCGGCGTTTTTCGCCAGAATTTCGAGTTCTTCCAGATCCAAAGATCGGACTATTTCACCCGAGGCATTGACGCGCTCACCCACTTCCCAGCGCAGATGCCGCGGCACCAGCGGCGGCTTTCTCTGATATTCAAGATCAAAAACAACCGGCCGACCCGCGCGGCCGATTTCGAGAATGTCACGAAAGCCCGAAGTGGTCACCAGCGCGGTTCTTGCACCCCGTCGTTCGAGCAGGGTATTGATGACCACCGTGGTGCCATGTTTAAAAATGTCGATTGAATCAATGTCCACCCCGGCCGCTTGCAGGCAGGTGCTCACGCCCGAGACGAGATTGGGATAGGTTGTCAGCGTTTTGCTGAATGACAACTTGTTCCTGCGGGCGTCATAACCCACCAAATCGGTGAAGGTGCCACCGATGTCCACGCCCACGAATACCTTCATGCTTTACCGCTCCAGTGCCCAGCAAAATTGATAAGGAATCAAACGACTGCCGGCTGAACACCCTCGGAACCCGCCGGCGGAATCGCCTTCGCATAAGCCGCGCGCGAGGAAATCCGCGCATACCAGTCCGCCACGCGGGGATGCGCTTCGACCAGATGGAACAGTTCGCAGCGGATCAGTCGATGCACGAAGGGCGCGATGTCGATGTCGGCAAGGCTGTATTCGTCACCGGCAAGCCACGGCCCCTGCGAGAGCGACCGGTCCATCCTGTCCACCATGACTCCCAGCTTGTCGATCGATGGCTGCAGGTCGGCGGCAGAAATGCCGCGCGTCACCGCATTGGTCCAGCGTTCACGAACCTTCGCATCGGGGATCTTCGCCACCATGGCGCGGACTTGTTCGGGCGCCATGCGCTGCAATTCGGGCTGGATATTTTTCACAAAGGACGGCAGCTTGACCGCATCGGTCGCCACGTCGTCTGAATACTTTGTCCATAACCTCATGCGCGCACGCGACTGCGGATCAGCGGGCGCAAGACGCACCTGCGGATACGCTTCCTCGAGGTACTCATTGATGATCCGCGATTCTGCCAGCCTGAAATCTCCGTCCACCAGAACCGGCACCATCCCCGCCGCATTGATGGCAAGGAATTCCGGCTTGAGTTGGTCAAAGGCGCGCAGGTTGAGGTGATGCCCCTTCCACGCGATGCCTTTTTCCGCGAGGCATAGGCGGACCTTCTGGCTGCAGGTTGAATGGGTGCTGTGATAGAGCTCGATCATGAGTGCGAAGGTCCGGTCATCAATCAACCGCCTGGATACCGGCCCGCTTCACGATGCGTCCGGTCACCTCGACTTCATGGCGAATGCGTGCGGCAAAATCCTCCGGCGTGGGGCTGGTCATCACCACCGCGCCCGCCTCGTTGTATTTGCGCACGGCCTCCGGCGTGTTGATGGCCTTGACCATGTCGGCATGAATGCGCTTGAGTATGGGAGCGGGCAGATTCGCGGGGCCCAGCACGCCCGTCCAACCCGGCGCTGCCTCGTAACCCGCCACCACTTCGCCGATGGTCGGAATGTCGCCCATGGGCGCATACCGCTGGGCGTTGGTGATGGCAAGAATCTTGATCTTCCCGGCTTTCCAGGGCGGTATCACCTGGTTGGAGATCGCGTAGGTGATCGGAACCTGGCCTCCGATGGCATCCTGCAGCGCCTGCGCGATGGTCTTGTTGGGCACGTGCACGAGATGGATCCCGGCATTGACCTTGAGCAGTTCGGTGGCGAGGTGCGAAGGCGACCCGTCACCGGAACTGCCGTAGCTGACCTTGCCGGGATTG
>CAIUKQ010000071.1 GCA_903899705.1 uncultured beta proteobacterium | reverse complement strand
TATGAGCAGGCGCCTTGAAAATTTGAGCAGGGACCACGGCCATAGCACCAGCAGCCAGAAGGATCTGAGATTTCCAGACTGCTGCAGAAGCAGATAGTTCCTGAGATCGGCGAGCTCCATGGACCAGAGTTGTGCGCTCAATCCTCCCTCCCCGAACGGGGCCTTGTATTGAAAGGCCAGGCAGGCATCCATGCGCGTCACGGCGTGGCCGCCAAGCGCGATTTCCATCCAGAGCAAATGATCCTCCATGTGGCGGTGGCCATCACGGAACCGCAATTCCAGCGACGTTCTGACCATCGCGGAAGTCGGGGCGATTGGATTTTTGAACAGCATCCGTGTGGAAGAAATCTGTCTTGTTGTGAAACCGCCGATGTCGGGGCTCGGCGCTGAAGATGCCCGCGTAACCGAATGACCACAAAGCACGGTCTCCGGATGCGCCTGCATGCAGTTCCACTGTAACTGAAGCTTTTGCGGATGCCAGCTGTCATCGGCATCGAGAAAGGCGACAAATTCCCCTTTGGCCGAATCCCAACCCCTGTTGCGTACACTTGCCGGTCCGACGTTCCGGGGTAGCGCGATAATCTTTATCCATCCGCACTCATGGGAACGCTGCAATTCATACAGTTTTTCAAGGGTTTCATCGCCGCTGCAATCGTCAACGAGCAGAACCTCGGTGGGAAGGTGCGTCTGATCGGCAACGGATGACAGCGCACGCTCTATGGTGCTGCGACACCGGTAACAGGGGATGACCACGGTGACCGGCAATCGTTGAGCCGGCGGGCATACTGGTTCGTTGCGGGTTTCCTGCGTTGGCATGGGTCGTCAATGTTCGCCGCACCGGCTACGGCAATCCATTTTGCGCAGACTGATACCGATCCGGAGTGCCGATGTCGTGAACCGGGCCAAGCGTCCGGAATGTAAAAGAGGGGAGTTCCGAAATGAGGTCAGGAAGCACGTCGCGTTCCAGGGAGTATGGATATACAGCCGGCCAATCATGGGTGATGCGGCGATCCATCAGATAAATGCCCGCATTAATGCTGTCACCCAATCCGTTTTTTTCCTCGAAGCCCTGCAATCTGTTGTTGGAGTCAATCCGCAGGGTTCCCGCATCGCGTCGTCCGCCTGCCGGTGCCGCGGCAAGGGTCAGTGCCGCTCCGGATTGATGGTGAAAACTTAGCATTCCCTTGAGATCAATGCGGCAGAACGAATCACCGTTCAGCACCAAGAAGGGATCGCTGGTGACCAGCGGCAATGCGTGATGAATGGCGCCCCCGGTACCCAACGGCTCGTCCTCGCGTGAAAATAGAATCTCTGCACCCGGACGCGCCGCAAGGTGCGAAATGATCTGCTCCTGCATGTGACCCACGCACAGAATGAAGCGACGAAGACCCTGGCCGATCAACTCGTCCAGCAAAAGGTCTATGAAGGGCCTGCCTTGAACGGGTGCCAGCGCCTTTGGGCGGTCGCTGACCACGGTCTGTAAGCGGGTTCCGAGGCCGCCACAGAGGATGACGGCATCGACGGCTTCAAGACTCGATGCTGTCATGCCAAAATCTGCCAGGCAATTACGGGCATGCTGAATTACCGCCGCCCGGGATGCGGTACGCCGCGGGTACTGCGGTACCACTCGATGGTTCTGCGGATGCCTTCCGGCAGATCGACCCGTGCCTTGAATCCAATTTCGGATTCCGCCTTGCCGGTTTCAATCAGGCGTATGGGAATCATGGTCGGTTTGGTCGGATCGTAGATCACCTTGGCATCGGCATAGTCATCGGCCTCAAGGACGAGCTTGAGTATTTCCTTGACTGAATAGCCCTTGCCCAGACCTACATTGATGGCGGAATAGGATTCAAGGCGGCTCGCCGCAAGCACCATTGCCTCGACCATGTCATCGACGTAAATGGCGTCCCTGACCTCGCTGCCGTCACCCCAAACCTCGATGGGATCCCAGCGCTCAATGACCTTGCGTATCAGAGCGGGGATGACGTGCGAGGTGGCGAATTCGAAATCGTCGTTGGGTCCGTAGACATTGGTGGGGCGCAACACGATGGTTGTCATCTTTTTGGCAAGCCGTTCACCATACATCTGGCAAAGAACTTCCATGAAGCGCTTTGCCCAGCCCGCGAAGAAGTACTTTTCGAATGGTTCGCCAGTCATGAGTTGATCTTCGCGCATGGGCTTGTCGCTCATCGGGTAGGCGACAGTGCTGCCCAGCCAGATGAATTTTTCCACGCCGGCAATGTAGGCCGCCTCCAGCATCTGGGAATTGATCAGCACATTCGGCGTGACGTGGATCATCGGTGTCGAGGCGATTGCCGCAGCACCCGAAGTGGTCGCCGCGCACAGATGCACGTGCTGCATTCCCGCAACGGCGCGGGCGCAGTCCTCGGCGAGCCTGAGGTCGCAGTGTACGTATTCAATGCGCGGGTCGGCAATGACCGGTGTGCGTTTGTAGACGGTGGCGCGCACCGACGCGCCTTCGTCGAGAAGCCGTTTGACAAGATTGCTTCCGATCAGCCCGGTGGCGCCGGCCACAAGTACCTTAGTGCCGTTGAACAACATATTCTATTTGTCTCCGCTCGATGATTTCAGTGTGTCCGGAATCAATCAGGGTCCGAGGAAAAAATCGTTTTCCTTGTAAATCCCCATGATGGCCAGTCGTTCGGCATCGGTCAGTACACCGAGGTTGCTGGCAGGCGTGTTGTCGTCGACATGGGCTGCCGTCAGCATGCCTGGAATGACGCTGGATATTGCGGGGAAAGAAAGGCAGAAGCGCAGGGCGAATTGCGCGGGGGTCTGCGTTCCAGGATCCCTGAGCGCCGACAGGAACATCGGGTAGGCGCCCGCCCATTTGTCGCGTTGCGCGGGCTTCCACCGGTTACGGTGATCGCTTTCCGCGAACTTGTTCTGAGAGGTGTATTGGCCGGTCAAAAAGCCGAAGCAAAGCGGGGTTCGGCCTATCACGCCGATATTTTTCTTCTGGCAGATTTCAAAAAGACCGTTCTCCGCAGCCCGCTGGTCAAGAAGATTGAAATTGACCTGAAGGCATTGAAATCCGAGGTTCGCCGCGATGAGACCTTCTGCGGGGGAACGCACCGATATTCCAATAGAGCGGATCTTGCCTTCGCGCTGCAGGGATTTCAGGCAATCGAGAATTTCCCCATTTGACTCGACAAGGCTTATGGGAGGGCTGTGCAATTGATAAAGGTCGATGTAGTCAGTGCCCAGACGCTTGAGACTTTGTTCGAGGGACCGTCGTATGTGCCCGGTCGAAAAATCCTGGTTGCCGGCCGCGTCAAGCATGCCGACCTTGGTGGCTATGATCACGTGAGAGCGAATGGCGGCGAGGCCCGCACCGAGCATCTCTTCGCTGTGGCCGAATCCGTAAAAGTCAGCGGTGTCAAAAAAATTGACGCCCGCGTCGAAGGCATGTCTCAGCGCTTTTTTGGATTCGCCGTCATCCGTCGGCCCGTAGGCGACAGCTCCTTTTGCGTCTCCACCGATTCCCCATGCGCCAAAACCGATTTCGGATACGCGAAGGCCGGTCGCGCCGAGTATCCTGTACTGCATCCGGTCTAGTAATGGCCGGCGAGCTCGCGCTCGACCGGCTCGTTACCGTAGAGGTAGGCGCCCTTCTTGTTGCCATACCAAATCACTTCCCGGCACCAGTCATCCCAGGAGTTGTAAACAACATTGGTCCTGTTGATGCGATTGACAACGGGTTTTTCCTGCAACGGAACGGTCTCGCCCACCAGGGCATGCTGGTAGAAGTCCCAGATGTTGTGCGCGGTTTCGAAATCAAGATTGCTTTTCTGGAATGGCAGCTTGATGAGGTTGCAGTTCAACTCCACCGCCTCATGCAGCAGCTCGCGCGGCAGATCCGCGAATTTCGATTTCATGAAATCCACAAGGAGCTGCTCGGCTTCAAGGTAGAAGCCGCGCAGCTTTTCTTCCTTGCACAACTTGATCAGGATGTACTCGTCTGCCGGCCAGAAAATGTCCAGCCATTCCGAAGAGTGACAATACTCGGCCCCGCCGTTCTGTATGTCACGCGCCTTGTCGATAAAGAAGTTCCTGATCTGGGTGATGACCGGATAGCGCTTCTCATCGGCGTTCATGAATGCCTCAATCAGGTCCCGATAGCTGATTGAAGTGGTTTCGTGGACCAGGATCAGCGGGATTTGCAGGACCTTGTCGAAGTGGAGAAATGCGGTCATCCAGCACAGTGAGCGCGTTCGTGCCCAGTCTTCCCGCGGCATCGAGCCGGTGGCGATCACGAGTTGCTGCATTTCGAGAATTTCTTCACGCGTCTCCGAGAGTGAGCCGTGAATGTTGATGATTTCCGTTTCGATGATCTCCATCCCGTATTTCTTCTGGTACTCGGGATCGCCCATTTCGGCGTTTGGCAATATCGACAGATTGTTGAACTGAATGCGGTTGTGCTGGCCGTTCTCCATCACGCTGGAAATGCCCTCGGCGAAGGAATCATAGGTTTCGCCCGGCAATCCGAGGATCAAGTCGGAATAGGTTTCAACCCGGTCCCGCGTGAAGCGGCGCTGCAGTTCCTGGTAGGACTTGGTGGAAATGTTGTCGCGTTTGATCGCCTTCAGCGTTCCGGGGTCGACAGACTGCAGGGATAGCGCCACGCCCTTGTTCAGTCCGGCATCAGACAGGAGCTTTTGGACCTTGTAGGCGCGTTCGGTCGCATTTTTCGTATTCTGTACCGAAAGCGCCTGCGGATAACCGAGCCGCTTTTTCGTGTCGACGACATACTGGGTGATGTCGTAATCGCGCGCGAGCATGCCGTAATTGGCGTCGCAGGTAAAAATGAATTCGATTTTCTTCTCTGCAAACCAGTCCACTTCACGCAACAGGCGCTCAAGATCGAATTGGCTCACTTTGGCTGCTGTTGCCGAGCCCCAGTCGCAGAACGTGCACTGGAAAGGGCAGCCCCGATTGGTTTCCCACAGTATGAGCCAGCGCTCTTGGGGATTCGCCTGCATCAGCGGCTCGAAGATGTTCGAGAGATAAGGCGAGGGCACCATGGTGATATCGCGCATACGCTCGGCGCGGGGATTGTTGATGAAAACCCCGTTGGCGAGATAGCTCACCGACTGGACGTTTTCCCATGTTGCGGAGGGAAAGTTTTCCAGGATCGACAGGAAAACCTGTTCGCCTTCGCCGTGGCATGCGATATCGATGAAAGGATTTTGCCGCAGGAATTCTTCGGCCCGGTCGGGCACCTGCGGTCCGCCGAACACAATCAGCGTTTCCGGGCGCTGCTCCTTGATCCGGCGCGCTATTTCGAGGGATATGCGGATATTCCAGACATAGGCTGAAAAACCGATGACATCAGCCCCGAGCAGGCGGTCAACGGCGGCCTGCACCGGAATGCGCGAGTAGACGGGCAGCTGGAAGGTGTAGCGTTCCGGGTGCTTCGCGTGTTTCTCCGCGTACGACTGCAGGAGCCCTGCCGCGTAAGGCAGGTAGTTCTGACCCGAGAAGCTGTTATTGATTTGTACAAGGCCGACCTTGAGCGGACTGGTGTTGTCCACCTCGGTTTTTGCCGCGCCGGCGGGTTGCAGGCGTCCAAGCCCCTGTTCGGCGAGCTTTTTGTTCAGATTTTGTATGTTGCTCATTGAGAAACGCTCATTCCAAGGTGGCGCCTGAGCCGGGATTGCAATTATCCCAGCACGTTCCGACAAAAGCAAAGTAAATCCGTCGGGTATTTGCCATAAATTATAGCAAATTCAACAAGTTAATGAAGTTGCAATCCCGTTTCAATACTGGTCATGCTGCGAGTAATAGATGATCTGGCTCCCAAGCGTGTCGAAACGAAAGGGTACATGGAGCAATTTATCGAGGGCTGTGGCGACTGCCTTTTGTTTATCCGGCTCCACAAACATCATCATGAAACCGCCGCTTCCTGCGCCCAGCAGTTTTCCGCCGAGCGCGCCCGCCTTCATGGCGGTATCGAAAATGCTGTCAATTTCCGGTGTCGATATGCGGGAAGACATTTCCCGTTTGAGCATCCATTGTTCGTGCAGGAGCCTTCCGAAGTCGTTCAGCCGGTCTTCTTTGGAAAGCAGCAATGACTCGGCTTCTTCGACCAGTTGCATCATTTGCCGCAGATTCGCTGTTTTATTCGGGATTTGGGCGATCTGATCGGCGGCAACTTCCGATGCGGTTCTGGAATATCCGGTGAAGAAAAGCATCATATGCTGCTGCAATGCTTCGAAGCGCTCGGGACGCATAATCAGCGGACGAACGCTGATTTCCTGCAGGCCGCCGAATTCAATCTTGTTCAGGCCGCCAAAGGCCGCTGCCACTTGATCCTGCGAGCCGACGTGCTCGCCGATGCGATCCTGCTCGATGTTGATGGCATTGATTGCAAGTTGCCGCTTGGTGGGCATTTCATGCTTGAGGGCATATAGAGCGTGTAACAGTCCCACGGTGAACGTAGAGCTTGATCCAAGGCCTGAACGCGCGGGCAGATCGGCATGGTGTACCAGGTCAATGCCCTGTTCAAACTCCAGGAACTTCAGGCACTCGCGCACCGAGGGGTGCTGGATGTCATCCACCGACTGCGCTTCTTCGCGCTTGTAGTACCGAATCAGGTGCTTGAAATCATGAAAAGGCGGCAGATAGCGGCAGGTAATGTAGCAATACTTGTTGATCGCAGTACTCAATACGGCGCCGCCATGCTCGCGGTACCACGCAGGGTAGTCAGTCCCGCCGCCGAAAAATGATATGCGGAATGGCGTGCGGCTGATGATCATGCTTTAGTCCACGAAGTGACCGAGCTGGTCACGCTGCGAAAGAATCGGTTTGTCCGTGGGCCACCACATCTTGAGCTGCGGGTCGTTCCAGAGAAAGGTGAACTGACCTTTGGGGTTGTAGTAGGTGTTTTGTTTATAGTGAAACATCGCCATGTCGCTCAAAACCAGATGGCCGTTGCCATGTTTTGGGGGAATTAGCACCTGATGACGGTTGGCATCAGACAAAACGAACGATTGCCATTTGCCAAATTCCTTCGATTCGCGGTCTCCATTGACCACAACAAGGTAGAACTTGCCGTAGTGACAGGAAATAAGCTTCCACGTCTCGGCATCCCCATGGATCCCACGCAGGACATTCCGTGACGACACGGAAATATCATCCTGCACAAACTTCACATCAATGCCGTTTTTGTTATAGAGCTCTTCATTGTAGGTTTCGACATACTGTCCTCGAAAATCCTCAAATACCTCGGGCTTTATCAATAAAACGCCGTCCATCTTGGTCTTGCATACCTGAATCACGTTCGGTCTCCTTGATATGGGGCCATTGTCTGGCCCATCGATCGGTCCTGTTTTCTAAAGCTAAAGCGGACGCCAGGCAACATATGAGTAACCTTCATGGTAAAGGCTGCCGAAATAAAATCTTTTGATTTCAAGGATTTCAATCCGGCCCTTTGTCGCGAGGTCCTGAAGGTGTGGCAGGAATCCGTCGAGGTAGCCGCGCTTCCGGTGGTAGCGTGCCGCCAGATAGTCGACAAGCTTGGTCTCGTCGTACAAATCGACTAGCGGTTCCATGTTCACGCAGATCTTGGGTTTCTTTGCCAGAAGATAGTCAACAAACGCTTCATGGCGGGAGCCCACCTGCTCAAGAGCGCACATCGTAATCACGCCGCTCTCGGGATCCAGATCGAGCGCCCGGTCGGGATTGAAAAAGTCGAACGGAAGGCCCTTGATCTTCAATCCATGCGATTGGGCGAGCATGCCGACCATTTCATAGGATGATTTCGACCAGTCCAGGCCATAAAGGTTCAAATCCGGAAACTGCTGGGACATCGCAACAAGGTTGAAGCCGGAACCACATCCGAATTCGTAGGCCGATTTGACTGACGCAAAATAGCGGTCAAAGAGGAATGCCCTGCAAACCTTGTAGAAATCAAGTTCGAAACTGGGATTCCGCGGAAACACGTAGTCCTGATTGAGTCGCACCGGCTGGCCGGGCTTGATGAATTTGGGCACGAGGCGCTCCAGATCGTGTCCGCCGGAGACGAAGCTTTCCAGATTCTCCGACCAGCAACTTTCCCATATGCCGGCGCGTTGTTCGCCCACTCGTGTTGGTTTGTCGGAATCAATGTGCTGTACCACTCCCAGCATGACTTCGTCCCGGATTTCCTTGGAAGGCAGCAGACACTCGTAATCCAGGGTGCTGGCGAACCGACGGCAAATCTCCGGAAGTTGCTCTTCTGCGATTCCGAAGAGCCGGGCGAAATCTCCGGGTTTGGTAGTGGTAGGGGTGTCCATATGGCTAGAACGGTCCTTTGAACTTGTTTTCGTAGCTGTAAAAATCTTCACCGCTCAAGTCGATGGGTTTAAGGCCGAGCTTCGCCTCTACCGCCCGGATGATGTCGATCGCGTTCGGATAGAACTCATCCTCAAGGGGGCGGGTGCACGGGCAGGGTGTGGCTTCGTAACCAATGCGGTGGATCGGCGATTTCAATTGCCTGTAGCAGGCTTCATACACCGTGGTCGCAACCTCGGCACTGAATCCGCAATGAACCCAGTCGTTGTCGGCGACGATGCAATGTCCCGTTTTTTTGACC
>CAIUKQ010000070.1 GCA_903899705.1 uncultured beta proteobacterium | reverse complement strand
TGCTGCCGATGATGCCGCGCTTCACTGTTGAGCGCGTGCGGCAAAAACTGAACACCAGCTTTCCGACTGCTAATGCGGCAATCAAGCTCTTGAGTGAACTCGGTATCGTTGCCGAAATGACTGGGCAAAAGAAAAATCGCAGTTTCAGTTACCAGGCCTACATCGCACTGCTGACAAAATGAGTCAACTGAGGACGCACCCAGATCTGCGAGATGCACGACGAGAGTCAAGCGCCAACGGCTCCCCTCCTTTCATTTCAATCCAGTCGCGCGAGATATCAACCGTGTCGCGAACAAGGCAGTGGCAATGATCGGCTGGATCATGTTGTCCAGGCAGGCGGTCGCAAGTGCGGAGGCCGCACTCAAGTCAGACGAGCTTGGTGTTCGCGATGAAGTGGGCTTCCTAAATCTGCATCAGGCGTTTTCCGATCGTTTCTTTCCTGGCACTTCGGTCCTGCATACGCGTCTGCGTTACGCGCTGTTCGTGCCGTGGCTGATGGCTCACGCTCAAGGTGATGCGGCACAGTTGCGCAAGCACGAACTGACGCTCACCTGGCAGCTCAACCAAGGCGACGACAAAAGAAACGGTGTGATTGGCGGAACGATACTGCCACGTGCTCCCAGTCAAACCGCATCCATGATCTATTGGACAGCCCTGGCACGCTGGAAAATCCTTCAGCCCCGGCCCGATGGCGTGAACAGTTCGCGTGGTGAAATCCTTAAGCGGATCGCCGCAACCCATAGACATGCGCTTGGGCGGTACCGCATGGACGATGGCGAGCCGGTAGTCGACGAGGATTTGTCACCATTTGTGAAGCTGCCCGATCCCCCGGCGGCATTTCTTAAAGTGGCAGAACCTATGGATTTCACTGTGACGCCCCAGGAGCGCGCATTCCTGCGACGTCAGCTAATTGGTGTTGGGAGGGGGCCGGATTTTCACTCGACGCAAAGCTTATTGGCCAGGATCGCGGATGCCGGTCTCCCGGAAGGTCAGGTTGCAACACCATGGAGCAAGGCGGTCCGTACTATTGCTGACACGGAAGACCAAAAGGCACTTCGAGTAGCGCGGCAGTCGGCGGCGCTGGCAGGAATTGGGCGCGCAGTCTATGCGGCGTTGGTGGAGGCGACCAAGACAAACGATGGCGCTGAACGCAGTACGCGTCACCGTGATGATGTGCGAAAGCTCGTTGCCGAGCATTCCGATGATGCCAGAGCCCTCGATTTGTCCGAGTTGCATGGATTCGTGCCAGGCCTGCCGGACTACCTGGCAAACGTCCTTTCGCAGACGCAAAAATGGTTGTCCTCCGGGACACAGAGTGTTTCGCCCTTGCGGGACGTGTATCAGGAAGCCGAAGTCCGGCGCAAAGGCGCGCGGGCACGTTTGGCAAACACGCTAGGCGGCCAACGTCGTCGTGCCGAGTGGATCGCCGAGGACCATCCGCTGGCGGAGCCGCTGCATTTTCGGTGGGGAAATGTGCGCAGGCTTTTGACGGATCTGAAGGCACCATGACGCAATCAGCGCATCTGCCCCACCTCTCGCAGCTGGATCACCTCCGGCCGCCTCCGGGTTGGCGTACGGATTGCGCAGTTTTATCGACCTATTCGGCCCAAACCTCGGTGGTCGCTGCCGCGCTGTTGGCACTGGGTGGCCAAGATGACGACTCCGGCTCCGGCACCAAGATTGGACTCGCGCGAGTACTCAGCGAATTGCGGGGTAAGGTTCACTTTATTGTGCAAAGCGGACGTTTGACCTTGCCCGGGAATTCCGGACAAATAGTGTCGTTGCTAGACCGATTCATTGTGCAGGTGGCCTGGGATGAGGGCTCCCGGGATACGCATCATGGGCAATCGTGGCACGCAAAATTTGCCCTTGTGCGTCATGTTCCGGAAATTGCGACCGAACTCGGTGACCGATGGGTGTTCCTGCTGGGCAGCCGCAATCTCACGATGGATTTATCGTGGGACATCGGACTTGTCCTGAAGACAGGAAGCGAGGGCACGCCCGGCCAAAAATCAGCGCCTCAGGTCATCGAGGGCATTGGGCGGATTGCTGCAGATCTGGGAACCCTATTCCCCAAGGAATTCAAGCGCTGGTCATCGTTTGCGAAGCCGCTGACTAAAGCTCAATGGGAAGTACCGGTAGGATTGGTCGTGTCAGAAATTCGCTTGATGCTCCCGGACACACCAGATCGAGCAATTCCGGTTCCAAAGGACGCGCCCGCACGTGTGTTGGCGGTGTCGCCATTTCTTGACTCGGCTGCAGTTGCCGAAGTCGCCGGATGGGGTGGCAGCGGTGTGCCGCGTCAGCTTCTTTCAACACGCCTGGCGCTTGAAAACTTAGTGCCCCATGCCCGGAACAAACTTGCCCAGTTTGATGAACTGCTCGCGCTACCCGCTCCAGACCATGAAATCATCCTCGGAAATCCGGGTACCGAGGTGGAGGAGCAAGTTGCGGCTGATCAAATTGGCCTGCACGCCAAGATGTTATTTATCGAGCACGCCAAAGGTAGCACCTTGTGGATGGGCAGCCCGAATCTGACATCGCGCGCCTGGACCCGTAATGCGGAGTGCTACGCGGAGATCCATGTCCGAGAACCGAAGGCTGACGCGGGAAAGCGGCTGCTGGAGGGAATTCACGCATTTTCGGAAATGGCCGAAGCGCTCAAGCTGGATTCGCTGGCAAAGCAAACAGAAGAAATCACGCCGGAGCAACGGCTCTCAGAAGCGCGAAATCAGGTTGCCGCGCGCTTGGCAGGTGCAGTGCAAAGCGGCGGCCATAACAATTCTCTACTGATCAAATGCAGTCTCCTGCCGCATCCTGACGCGACAGATATTTCGTTGTCATGTGGCCCCTTGATTGGCGAGCCAGTGGCCTGGCCGCGCGACAAGATGCGATTTGAGATTGCGGGGGCCGCCGCACTGATCGCGCGTTCGGATTGCCTACGGATTCGGCTCTACCTTGATAACGCGAGTGTCGAATGGCTACAGGTTGTGCCATGGGACCCGCCCTTGCAGACCGATCGAGACAACGCTGTGCTTAGCGAGTACCTCGGCCCGCGACAGATGTCTTCATGGATCCATGACGTATTGAATGGTTACTCGGATGGTGATGAAGGCGGTTCGTGGGATACGCCACGACAAAAGGCGCCGCCTGCCCACAAAGGTGCGGCTGCGATACTTGGATTACCCAGTATCGACCAAGCCTTGCGCATCTGGCTCAAGGACAGGTCCAAATTAGACGAGGTGGATCGTATTCTGCAGATATGGTCGCAGAGACGTAAGTCCTCTTTGTCAGCACCAAACGACATCGACAAAAGCGTCGAGAATCATTTGCAGAGTTTCTCACGCTCATGGCAGGCGCTTCGCAAAGGCCTTCGCAAGGATATGGCGTGAGCATTGACGCCAAGCCGTTTCAACGCGCGACGATCAACGTTGCGTTGCGTACGTTGACACGTAAGAAAGGCGCGCACCGGTTTCTGGTGGCGGATGAGGTGGGATTGGGAAAGACCATCGTTGCGAGTGGGGTTATCGAAAAGCTAGCTGACAAAAAAGCAATGCAGAGCAATCAGCCGTTGAGCGTGCTGTATGTCTGCTCTAACCAGGCGATTGCGCGGCAGAACACGCTGCGGTTGCTGTCCTTCATTCCTGAGGCCGAACGCAAGAGTGCCGTGGCGCACGTGGATCGGCCGAGTTTGCTTCCAACGAGGGATCGTCCAACGCACGAGCGCATTCACATCTATATGTTGACCCCGGATACCGCAATCCCGACCCGCAAAGGTCAGCGCCGGGACGGGCGGATGGAAGAGCGTGCGCTGGGTCTGGTGTATTTGTGCAGGTGTGGTGCAAGGCCGACCAAGAGGCTATACCGAGCATTTCAACGAAATGCGGGCGTGGAATCATTCCGAGGATGGGTTCATCACTATCGTCGTCTGGATGCGCTTGGGGAATTGGGCGGGGGCGAATTCCGCAATCGTTTCCGAGACGCGCTTCGAGATGTGCTGGGCCTTCAACAGGGACAGCATTTGCCACCCCGCCTTGCACAGATGTTGGATGACCGCCAGGAGCAAGATTTGGTCGGCGCGTGCCGCACCGCGTTGACTGTCGCTGCCCTCATCGGCATCGACGCCGGCCTCGTAATCTTTGACGAGTTCCAGCGGTTTCGGGATTTGATGGAGGATGATGATGACCCCGCAGACAGTGAAGGTTCCAGCCAAGAAGAAGAGATGCGAAGCCGTGCAGCCGCGCGGGTCCTGGAGGCGATCCGTGGCCTCCCGGATGGCAGCGGACCGGCGTTGTTATTGTTATCGGCGACGCCGTATACGCCATATCGTAGACGGATGAAGCAATCGATGCCCGGAAGTGTGACGTCTGACCAGTCGTCGGATTTCTTTGACCTGGTGTCTTTTCTCGCGGGGAGTCCGCGCGCTGCCGAGCGGGCCAGAAATCTGTTCTTGGACCTAAGCGAGGAATTGCGAAAGGGCGTGCTCGACTCTACGCGCGCACAGTCGATCCGAAATTCATTGATGGGCGTTTTGTTGCCCCTGATGTCGCGTACGGAGCGACCGAGCATCCCAGACCTTCAGGGGGCAGCATCCGATTCCGCATCTGTCATCGATGCAGAACTTTTGCCGACGGACATCGGACAGTTTTGTGACATGCAGGATTGTTTTAATCCTGGCAGCTACGACTGGATTGTGCCGCTGTGGCAATCCGTCCCGCTTCCTATGCAAACCTTGGGTAGCCGTTATCTCGCTTGGCGCAGCAAGGTCAAGATGCCCGACCGCGTTGCGTTGACGAAGGTAGGCCGAGATACACACCGCATGCCCACGCCATGGCCGCATCCACGATTACGTGCCTTGATGGCCAAGTTGTCGGACAAACGGTTGGCGATGCCGTGGGCAGCGCCCTCTTTTCCGTGGTGGCCCCTGCGAGGCGGGTGGAAGGCAGCCGATCATCACGCTTCGATCGAAGGAAAGCTCTTGGTTTTCAGCCGATTCAAGGCTGTGCCGAAGTCGCTGGCGGGCATCATCAGTTACACAACCGAAAGCCGGTTGCTGTCGAAGGTCGGCGCGCGAAGCCGGGTCAACTATGAGGCTGCATCCAAACGCCGCTGGCTCCAACCGTCGCCTGATCGTCCCGCCTTACTGGAGTTGTTTCATCCATGTCGGCTGCTGGCAGCGCTCGACCCCCTCGTGGCCCCGTTTGGCAATTTGGCCGGAATGCGGCAAGCAATCGAGCAGCAGTTGCGTCAGCGACTTAAGGAACTGGGCGTCGGGATCGTGCCCGGCGGAAAGATGGCGCGCCGCAAGCCCTGGGAACTGATTGTGGCGCTGGAAAAAAAGGCTGGCTGTTGCGGCCGAGCGAATATTGACCACCTGTGCCGATTGAATTTTGACCAGGGGCTTTTGCTGACCTGACCACGGCCTGCTGTGGATAACTATATCTGTTTTCGGGTTCCGTTTCTCCTTTTCATCAATTCTGAAGACCACCGCGACGATAGTTGCAGTGGTTTTCAAGCGTCAGTGGTTCACAACTCAAAACGGTTCTGGTTCCTGTTCCGCGACGGTGCCCAACCCATCAATGGGATTCGCTTTTCTGTTTTGTTCCCGCGCT
>CAIUKQ010000069.1 GCA_903899705.1 uncultured beta proteobacterium | reverse complement strand
TTTCGAACAACTCAACGCGAGCTACGGCATTTCCCTGACTCATGTGCCCTACAAGGGTTCGGCGCAGGCGGCCAACGCCGTGGTCAGCGGTGACGTCGGCGTATTCATGTCGTCGTATGCCGCGGTGGCCAGTTTTCTGCGCGACGGGCGCCTGCGCGCTCTGGCGGTGGGCCGCCCCAACCGTCTTCCGGGCCTGAAAGACGTGCCGACCATGGTTGAACTCGGCGGGAGCAACGATATATTGAAACCGGGATACTTCACCTTTGCAGCGCCTGCGGGAACGCCGCGTGCGGCCATCATGCGGTTGAACAGCGAAATCACGCGCGCGCTGGACACACCAGATCTGGAGAAACACCTGAACGCGGCCGGCATGGAGCCGCGATCCGGCACGCCCGAGGAGTTTGCCGATGGCGTCAGGCGGGAAATCGCCTCATTCAAAAAGCTGGTGCAGGCGGCGGGAATACCGCAGTTGTAGCCGCGCAGTTATCCAGTTGTGCCGGCTGTCGTTCTATCGACGCGCAAGCCGGCTGTGCCGTTGACCGTGTTCGAAAAGCATAAAATGCAACGCACATGAAGCATGACACCCACCTGATCGATTCCCTTGCCGCCATCACCGGCCACGCCAATGTGGTCGCCGACGCGGACGCGTGCCTCCTCGCCTCCTCGGATATTTTCCCCTGGCCGGGACGGATCCCCGCGGACCTTGTGGTCAGACCGGGTTCGACGGAGGAAACCGCGAGAGTCATGGCATTGCTGCAAAAAACCGGTAACAGCGTAGTGCCACGCGGCGCCGGTCTCTCTTATACCGGCGGCGCGGTGCCGCACTCGGCCTGCGTCGTCATCGACACGGCGCGGCTGGATACGATCGACATTCATGCCGAAGATCTTTACGTCACCGCGGGCGCCGGCGTGACCTGGGAGAAACTGGCCGCGGCGCTGAAGCCGTTGGGTCTTCGCGCAACGCAAAGCAGCCCGATATCCGGCTCGGTCACCACCGTGGGCGGTCTGGCTTCCAACGGTGTGCCCGGCGGACTCGACGGCGTGATCGGCCTGACTGCCGTGCTTGCCGATGGCACGGTGGTCAGCACCGGTTCCTCGGCAGCGTCGACAGGTTCGGCATTTCAACGCTATGCCGGCCCCGATCTGACCGGTCTTTTCCTTGGCGATTGCGGCGCGTTCGGCATCAAGACCAGTATCACCCTGCGACTCGCGACTGAGCCTGCCGCGGCATTTGCGTCGTTCGGATTTGCCCAGGCCGGACATATGCTTGCGGCGATGAGTGCCGTGGTTCGCCAGCGCCTGGTCGCAAGGGCGTTCTCAATGGATCAGGCGCGGGGACGCTCCGCAACCACCATCGATGCCGGTGATGCCGCCGGCATTGTCGGCGCGGTGGCAAGAAATGCCGGGTCGATCGGCGGCGCGTTAAAAGATGTCGCACAACTTGCCTTTCGGCGAAATGTCCTGCATGAAGCGGCCTGGTCGTTGCATCTGGTGATTGAAGGCGCGAACGAAGCGATAGCGCAGGCGCAACTCGAGCTGGCGCGCGCCATCTGTGTTGAGAACGGGACGGAGATGGACAACGTGGTCCCGAAAACGATGCGCGCCAAGCCGTTCTCCATCCGCGGCTTTCTTGGGGTGGATGGGGAGCGCTGGGTGCCGGTGCATGGCATCGTGCCGATGTCGCGCGCGGCCGCCTGTCATGCGGCTTTGGACGCCCATCTGCTGAAGAACGCCGCCACGCTTGCCTCCGCAGGCATCAAATACTCGTGGCTGATTTCTTCATCCGGCGCCTACATCTCGATCGAGCCCATGTTCTATTGGCACGATGAGCTCGACCCGATACATTTTGCCCATCTGTCGGAGCGCAACCGGACCCGCTTCGGCGGCCGCCCCGCCAACCTTGCGGCACGCGCGCTGGTCACCCAAATGCGCGGTGAATTGCGCGACATCATGGATGCCCATCAGGCGGTGCACGCACAGCTCGGGCGTTTCTATCGCTATACCGATCAAATGACCGTGGAGTCGGGCGATTTTGTCCGCCGCATCAAGCAGGCGCTTGATCCGCAGGGGCGAATGAACCCGGGGGTGCTGGGTTTGTAAGCGTCAGTCGAGACGGGAAAATGGCTATCCGTCGCATAGAGGTGCGGCATTTCTGGGGTTGGCGCTTTACTCGCTCTTATTGGCCGCAGCAGCAACGCTCGCCTGTCTGTGTCGCCATACCGGGCTCTTAATCTTGTAGGCCGCTGGATTCCCCAACATCGGGGCCACAAGTGGGTGTTCCCGGTGTTTTCTCCCACTTCTGCGATCTGAAAAATTGCTTCCCCCGGGTGAATTGCCCCGTAAATTGGGGATATGCCCCGCTGTCGTCGGTATTTGGCACGCTTAGTGCTGCAACCTGCTTCCAAATGCCCGGACCCGCCGCGCGATGTGCGCGATGGCAGATGCGCGCATCCGTACTGGCGATAGCCGGCGGATCACTCAATGGGAACCACGACATGATGCAGGCCGGTGAAGTCTCACGTACGCCATACGTTTGGGGGTGGCTATCCCAGTTGCTGTTGTGCCTCCTTGTACTCGGCATTGGCAATGCACTGGCTGCGCAAGGGCCAAGCGGTGGAGGCGGCGGGGTACGGGCGTTCGGTCCGGCGCCGGTGCGGGCTGCAGCGCCGGTCCCGCCGCAATTCGATATCACCGGCTTCATCCAGGAGGCCACGCTCGACACCGACGGGACGATCTGCCAGGCGAGTGATCCGCGTCTGGCCGGGGGTACGCTAAGGGTCAATAGCATCAAGGTGGTCGTGCCGTGCAACACCGTGCTGCAGATGCCTGCAGCCACGCTCACCTGGCAAGAGTTGTTCAGCCTTGCGCCGCGCGACATCGGCCTGGCCTTGGACGCGAACGGTACACCCGTCCAGACCGGCCTCGCTTTGGCCGACACCGTCACGGTGCCCTTGGCGGCTCACTACAGCAACGGTCGCCTGCCCTCGTACGAAGTGCACGTGCAGGGCAACATCGTCGATGGCCGGTACATCGCCGGCCTGATCTTCATCTCGCAACAGAACTTGAATATCGGCCAGGGCACGATCACAGCGATCGACTACCACAATGGCGAGTTGCTCATCACCAGCGAGGGACCGCCCCCGAGCACAGCGCGGGTGAAAATCAACGATCCGATCGGTCGTTTCGGCCTCTCGCACGGGGCCCCGGGCAGCGGCGCACCGTTGATCGAACCGGCCTATGACCAGCGCTTCGCTATCGACGTAGAAAGCCCGACCATCCATGCTGCCACGGGGTTCCCGATGTGCATCCCGCGCGGCGATCCGATTGCTGATGGCGACGACCCACTCTGTCCCCGGGCGAACCGTCCGCGCTCACCGGATTGCACATCGCTGCCGTCCCCATTTCCGGCCTTCACCATGCCGCCCAGTGGGCAGGTCTGCACCAGTTTCATGATGCCGCCCCCGCCGAGGAACTCCTGCACCTCTTCCAAAAGTTATACCTGCCCACCGGATCCGACTCAGCAGGCACCGTTCGAGGTAGGGGATTTCATTGATTTCTCCGGCACGCTCAAGTACGACTCCAAGGGGCCCTATATTTCAGCGCACACTATCGTGGACCACGTCGGCATCTACACCACGCCGGGAATCATGCCTGCGTACGTCGCGATCGAAATGGAATTGCAGGGCACTGCGGCGCTGCCATTCGCCAACCTGCCATCACGTCTTCAAAGTTCTCTCCCAAGGCCTCGCTCGCCTGGGAGCCGAACGACGACTGGAGAGCGACTGCATCCTACGGCACGGCATACCGGTTTCCGACCGTGTCCGAGCTGTATCAGGCGGTCACGGTTGGAGGCGTCGTCTTTACGCCGAACCCCAACCTCAGGCCTGAGCGTGTGCACGCCGGCGAACTGGCTCTGGAGCGTGCCCTTGAAAAAGACCGGGTGCGTGTTTCCCTGTTCCAGGAGAATCTTGCCGACGCCCTGATTTCGCAAAATTCGACCATTCCCGGGACCAACACCATAGGCGGATCCGTTCAGAACATCGATCGCATACGGACGCGGGGGATCGAACTGGTCGCGCAAGGACGCGATGTGCTGCTCCGACGACTTGATCTATCCGGCAGTGCGACTTACGTGAACTCCGTGACCTTGTCCGACCCGGCATTTCGCAATGCCGCAAACGTGCTGACCGAGGTGACCGGCAAGAACACGCCCAATATCCCGAAGCTGAAACTGAGCGGACTGGCGTCCTATCATTACAATGACCGGGTGTCGGGCTCGCTGGGCGCGCGCTACAGTGACCGTGTCTGGGCCACGCTCGACAATACCGATGTCAATCCGAACACCTACCAGGGATTCGACAAGTACTTCGTGGTCGACGCCCGGTTGAACTACCAGTTCGACAAGAAGACACGCGCCTCGCTGGGCATCGACAACCTGAACAATCGCAAGTACTTCCTGTTCCACCCGTTCCCGCAAAGGACGGTGATGGCGGAACTCAGGCACGGTTTCTAATGAGTAAAGGCCCGCACCCAGCATCGATTGCAGTCAGCGTCGCACTGCACGCGGCCGCCTTTGGCGGGCTGCTGCAGTTCGAGGCGGTGCAAAAACCGCTCGCGCAGGCCGTGCCCCTCATGGTCAGCCTGGTCGCGCCGCCGCCGCCGCGGCCAAAATCAGAGCCGCCCAAGCCGCAACCGGTGAAGCGTGAGCCATTACCCGCCCCGCAGTTGCAGCGGCCCGAGCCTCCGTCTGTGCTGGCAGTGGAAACCGCGACACCCGGCCCGGCCTGGACCGCGCCGCCGCCAAGAGCGGAGCCCGCGCCAATGGTCGCCGCGGCGACGTCTGCACGGGTGTCCGCTTCCGCGCCGCCCGCGCGGGTGGCTGTTCCCGCCCCTGTGCCGATCGTGCCGCCAGTCTTCGACGCGGCCTATTTGCAGAATCCGCCGCCGGCTTACCCGGCGATGTCCAAACGCCGCGGCGAGCAGGGCCGGGTCGTGCTGCGTGTATTCGTGAGCACCAATGGCGCCGCCGAGAGTGTGGAAGTGCGCGAATCCTGCGGTCACGAGCGTCTGGATCGCGCAGCGCACGACGCGGTACACAACTGGCGCTTTGTTCCAGCCCGACAGGGCGACACGCCGGTAGCGGCCTGGGTACTGGTACCGATCACATTTTCTTTAAGCGGATAATTCCATGGGCTCGTCAAACACGAGATCGACACCGGCATGCGTGATGGCATCACCAGCGAGGAACGAGATCGGATCAAGGCCCTGGAGCGCGAGAACAAGGAGTTGCGACGGGCCAACGAGATCCTGGCGTTGGTCAGCGCATTTTATTGGCGGCAGCTCGCCGATACCGTCGTCACTTCGGTGGCGTTAGCTTAAACCCAATGGCCTTCAAAAAATCCGGGGCGATTCACCGATAGATGCTCAATGCAAATTTTGGATATCAGATGAAAATGACTGTTGATCTGACGGTAGAAATGCAACGCACTGAAAAAATATTTACGTGACAATGGGTTGGAGTGCCGTTGAGAATCGAGTGGGAATGAGTTTTCGCAAAACCGCTTCGGTTGGCAAAATGAAAACTGTTGCTCGTGCTGCGATGTTCTTGCCTTCGCGCACGACCGGTTAGCCGGTCACGGTCCAGGGGTCGATCACGGTTAGGCCTGCGGCCATAAATGCGCTGGAGTCACGCGAAGCCACAACGAAATCGCGCGAGGCGGCGATCGCGGCGATATAGCCGTCGGGCGTCGGAAATCCTCTTCCGGCAGCGCGCGCCTTGACGGCCAGATCGGCATAACGGCGCGCCGCATTCGTGTCGAACGGCAGGATTCGATCAGCGAACAGTGTCAGCAAGCCATCGAGCACAGCCTTCAACTTGTCCTTGCGCTTGCCTCTGGGAAGCGCGCCGATGCCGAACATCAGTTCGGCTATCGAGACGCTGGACAGATAGAGGGTCTCCGCCGCCTGTTCGTCAAGCCAATTGCGGACCGCCGGATCCGGTTCCGGCTTCATCGCCTCGGAGACAACATTGGTGTCGAGCAAGATCATTAGAAACGCAGCGGCTCGGCAGGTGTTCTGTCGCGGGTTTGATCGAGGAGGGCTTCGACATCGGTGTTGGTGAGTCCGATCCTCCGGCTCATGTCTGCCAGTGTAGTGCCGAGAAGCAGTCGCCCAACCGGTCGCACGGCCGCCTCCAGAATGGCGCGCATCTCCGCTTCCGTGCTGCGATTGTGCTGCGCCGCGCGGATCTTCAGGGCGCGATGTGTTTCCTCCGGGAGGTTGCGAATGCTGACGGCGGTCATGATTGCGTTTTTCCATTCCTAAACAGCATTGCTATCATTATACAGATTATGCTATCAACAGGCAGCGATCGCAAAACGGCAGCGATCGCACGCGGCGGGGTCACAACGAGATTGGCGGAATACGCCGTCATTCCGTCCCCACCTTGCGCTAGATCAATGAGCGCAAGTGGTTGGGCCCTACTCTGGCGAAGTTGGCGTGGGCGCATCGTGTATGCGCCATGTCTCTCTGTCGGTACCTGCCGGGAGCGGTCTCCTCGCGAGGCCCGTCT
>CAIUKQ010000068.1 GCA_903899705.1 uncultured beta proteobacterium | reverse complement strand
GAGCGTTTGCATGGAATCATGGTTCTGCGGGTTCGGACCGGCCGTTCCTGGCTCGATCCTTGCGCATCAGGGCTTCGATTTTCCGGGTATTCGGGCGGCTGGCCTCTGAATCCAGGAAAAACGCGGTTTCCATGGGCACGAGGTATTCCACGGCGGTGTTGATGCCGACCAGCTTGCCACGGGCATCCACCACCGGTCCGCCGCTGTCTCCTGGTTGCAAGGGGATGTCGATCTTGAACTTCTTATCGACGGCAATCATAACTTCCATCGCCATCAGGGAATCGACGCCGAGCTCTTCGCCGAAGAGCGCGGTATCGGAAACTTCTTCGGGTTCGCGCTCGGTTACATTGGCGATCAGGCGCTTGACTTCTGCCTTGATCTGTTCGGTTGTGTAAGTTTCAGCCATTTGTCTTCCGTCCTGTGGTTAGTCCGCCAGAGGCCGGAGCAAGCGCAGCGCCGGTCTGACGTTGTATTTATCGAGATACTTCTGGTGCGCCGCGTCGCGCGGGAATCGCTCAGCCTTGGTATACGGGTAGGCGCTCATGCCATGAAAAGGCAGAGGCTCCACCGATTTGGAGAAAGCTGTGTTGGCGTCGGCATCCTTGGCCCAGCCATCGACGAGAAGCAGGAAATCGCGCTTCCAGCCATCGTGAAGAACAGGGAGCTTCGTCGCGTCAAAGCGAAGTGTGAGTTCGTCGCCTGAACCCATAAGCGCCAGTTTGTCGTCCATGCTGTTCACCAGTTCATTCACGTCGCCGAAGCGCGTATAGTTGCCAGGCGTGGGATTCCACGTGGAAGTCGGCGTGACTTCGTCGTAAAGGAAGTTTTCGGGCTGGCGGCGTTGCGGATCAATAACCGGCTTCGAGAAGCCTCGGAAATGCAGGTCGGCGGTCTGCGCATCGAGCGCGGTCTGGATCGTCTCAGGCGTACCCGTCTGTTCGCTCAGGAAAATCTCATCCCAGTAGACGCAAAGGTTGGTGACGATGCGGACTTCACGGGAAGCGGAGAGGAACTTACCAGTGAGGTCGACGGAAATGGTTTTCGGTTTACCGGCCGGGATCCCCATATCGGCAATGACGGTCTGCCATTCGCCTTTCGCGTTCTTCACCTGCAGGTAGGGCATGATAAGGCCCTCTTTAGATTCCTGGGAGCGGGCGAGGAAGGTACTGCCATCAGCCCAGTCGACCCAGCCATTGAGGATGAGTACGGCGCGATTATCGCGCGCGGTGGTGGCGCCAAAGTCGAGATCGAGATTGTGCAGTGCCGCAGTACCAGTGAAGTCGCGGTCGAAGCCTTCGGGATAGGTGCGGTCTTTCTTCAGCAGCCGGGGCAGAACATCGTGGCCATTGCCATCGCGCGCGGCCTCCGGATGAACGGGGTTGGTGACACCGAAAAGGCGGAACTCCGGAAAGGGCGGCGACTTGAATTTGTCGTTGGTGTAGAGCGCGGTGGAGGCTGGGTGATCCACGGCAATCAGCTGCACTTTGTCGAGATAAGAGACTTCACGCAGCTCTTCGGTGATTCGAATTTCGTACTTGCCGTCTTTGGGTACCATGGCTTCGCCAGGGATCTGTACGTATTCGTCGTGATCCACCGGGAAGTAGTTGCCGTCGCCGGAACTCGCACCCAGCGGAGCCACGCCAAGAACATCGGTGAGGAACGTGAAGCTGCGACCGTTCCAGGTAAAGATCATCGGGCAGGAACCGGAAAGGCGCTGCGCTTCTTTGTACGCGAATGCTTTGCCTGCGGCCTGGTGGACTTCGTTCTGGATCAGTCCGTTGGGCCACGTGATGCGCACGGTCTCGGCTTCTTTGTAGCCGCGCATCCCGAACACAAT
>CAIUKQ010000067.1 GCA_903899705.1 uncultured beta proteobacterium | reverse complement strand
CCCTTGTGCCGGCAGGCATTGATAAAGGCGCCGATATTTCCATCCGCCTTGCGGGTCACTAAGACAGGCGTGCGTGCAATGCGCGTGGTGATGAAGTCATTGGGCTTCGAGATCTCGGATTCAAGCGTCAGGAAAATCCAGGTTTTCTCGAAGATGTACTTCATCTCCAGTTCAAACAGTTCCGGGTCGGTGTAGACGACGGGATGGACCCGGAAGATCTGCTCCTGCGGCCTGTCGTCCACATAGAGTTCGAGGTTGCTCAGGTCCATTGCGGCTCCTGTGGGGTTCTGTGGACGATGTCGCCCGATTCAGTGGTCCTTGCTCAGGCAGCGCGCTTTTCCCGTTGCATGCCGGCGCGCAACTTCTCCGTTGCGGTCGAGTCCAATGCCAGGGTGACCGGGTCTACCACGACGCCATAGTCGCGCCTTGCGGCTTCCACCGACACGTATCCCTGGCGCACATCGTCGCAAACCTTGGCAGCGGGCCGTTTGAGCGGCGAGCCGTAGCCGCCGCCGCCGCCGCCACGAACCATGACCTTGTCATTGTGGCGCAGCAACTGCGAGGGCACCTTGGCATTGGGCAGTTTGTCCTGGCGAACGCCTCCGACTTCCAGTTCGACCTTGTTGGCGAGTCCATCCAGGCCGCCAGCCAGTCCCCAGGGGGCGCAATGCGCTCGGTCAATGGTCGAGTTGATGACGAGATCCTGCAGCGACCGCACCGAACGCTCCGCACCGATCCCTCCCCGGAATTCCCCGGCGCCGCCCGAGTCGGGCACCAGCCGGAAAAAATCCATCATGACCGGATACTTGGCCTCGACCATTTCCACGGGGCTGGTGTGTGTGTCGCCGTCGTTCATGGCCACGGTGGCGCACATGCCGTCCTCGGTCATCTTGGCGCCCCAGCCGCCACCGGTATGGCCGACCGTGCCGATAAAGAAGCGTCCGTCCTTGTGAGAGATACCGGTGCAACCGCACAGGATCAGACAGGCATGGTGGCCGGCAATAACCCGATCAGGGATGGCGGGTGCCAGGGCTTTGAAAATGGTATCAACGACCGTCATCGGATAAGTCATCCAGAGGCGCATTGGCGCGGGGCGGATGGCGCTGATGAAACGCCCCGGCGGGACGATAACCTTAAGCGGCCTGAAGCTGCCCTCATTGATCGGATAATCCGTAGGGGAGGTGAGGCATTTGAAAGCCACCTGTGCGCACGCGACGCCGGTTGAAGGCCCGGAGTTGTAGAAGCCGCGAACCTGCTTGCCCACATCCGTGAGATCGATGGTCATCTCACCGTCCTTGACGATGACCTTCACCTTGACGGGAATGGGTTTGCCGATGTCGAGGCCGTCATCGTCCATGAATGATTCGGCTTCGTAGATGCCATCAGGAACGGAGCGCATGCGCGCGCGGGCGGCCCGTTCCGACTGGTTGAGAATTTCGTCGATGGCGTTGAGGACCGGCAGACGCCCGTAACGCACGATCAATTCGAGGAAACGCCGCTCGCCCGTCAGCACTGCCGTGATCTGCGCGCGCAGGTCGCCCTGGGCACGTTCGGGAATGCGGACATTCATCATGACAATGTCCACCAGATCCTGATTGAGCTTGCCCTGGCTTTGCAGTTTCATGATCGGAATCTGCAGGCCTTCGGAATAAATGTCCGTCGTAAAGCCATTGAGAACCCCGCCGATATTGATCCAGTGCGCCATGCAGCAGGAAAATCCCACCAGGTGACCCTCATGGAACAGGGGCATCGTCAGCGTGACGTGATTCAGGTGGCTGCCGGTCAGGTAGGCGTCATTGGTGATCAGGATGTCGCCCGGCTTCATGTTGTCATAGCCGAAATGGGCGATCTTGGCCTTGATGGTTTCGGCCATGCCGCGGATGAACATGGGCAGGCCCAGACCGATTGATACCGTTTCGCCTTTGGGCGTGAAAAGGCCCACGGTGAAATCCAGCGCCTCGGAGATAATCACGTTGTAAGCGGTGCGCATGAGGTTGGTTTTCATGTCGCCAGTGACCGCCATGACGCCGTTGCGCACGATCTCGGTCAGGATGGGATCCACCCGAGCCGTTGTTTTTGTTTTTCTCACATTGATCTCCATTGGTTCAGCTTGTTTTCAAGATTGTAATCGGTCCTTGCTGCTAATATCCATGCACCTCCACGGCGTGACGCCGGTTCCTGCCGGGTTTGATCGCGGAGGCGATAGCGGAAACAAATTGGAAGGGCACACGCAATGAAACCACGTGGAGCGCGTCTGGCTTGTTCTTTGAAAAGCGTTGATGGCTGCATCGGCGCCTATTCGGTTTTCCCGGGCGAAGCGCCAAAATCGGTGGCGAAAATCGAAGAGGTTGTCTGGAACAAGACGCCTGAAAAGGACGTCTCGGAAGGAGCCTTTTCAGTCATCGGCGAAATGGGCATGACGGGCCGGATTCTGATCATCAACACCTACCAGTGGCGGGCGCTGACGCAGGCCAAGCTGGAATCCCATTTTTACGGTGCGATCCTTTGGGGACTCAATCCCATGAAAGTGGTCGAGGACGCGCAAATGATGACCAAACGCGGCATCTGATTGGCATCATTCGTTCATATCCACGAATCCAATCCGGATTTGTTCTTTAATTCCTGAGGAAGCACTGAACAAGGGGGCCTACGCCGAATGGTACTTACTTAATCTTTTTCGGGTGTCCATGTTTGCGGACATGCTCTGTAATTGTGGCGCGTGGTTTGTCCATTGTCGGATAGTTTTTAGGTCGTCGCTTGATTGCT
>CAIUKQ010000066.1 GCA_903899705.1 uncultured beta proteobacterium | reverse complement strand
CGGATTCTGGGTGGCATTTTTTCTGCCTTCCCTGCCGCTGACATTGTCGTGGATTCTGCTGATGGATTCCGAGCGCGGCCTTCTGAATCAATTGCTTGCGATCATCCCGATGTTGAAAGGTTTCAAATTCGACATCTTCACGTGGTGGGGGATCGTCTGGGTGCATCTGGCAACCACCTCGATTTCAATCAAGGTGATGCTGCTCACACCGGCATTCCGAAACATGGACGGCTCTCTGGAGGAGGCTGCAAGGACTTGCGGTGCCGGCACCTGGGTGACGTTCAGGCGGGTGCTCATCCCGATCATGGCACCGGCCATTCTGATGGTGATGATCATGGGCCTGATCCACTCACTGGAGGCCTTCGAGGTGGAGCTCATTCTGGGGGCCCCCGCCAAAATCGAGGTCTACAGCACCCTGATTTACGAACTGGTGTTTCAGCAGCCGCCGCAATTCGGTTCGGCAACGGCGCTGGGTTCAATCGTTTTGTTGACCATGTTGCCATTCATCGTTTTTCAGCAATGGGTATCCATGCGCGGCGGGCATGCGACCTTGTCCGGCAAGTTCAAATCGAATCCGGTCAGTCTGGGCAAATGGCGCTGGCCGATTTTTTACATGGTGCTGGTCATGGTGCTGGTAATGACGGTCGTGCCCATGGTGATGCTCCTGGTGGGTACCGCCATGCAACTGTTCGGCTTTTTTGATATCGCGGATCCGTGGACAATGGATAACTGGCGGCGCGTCCTCGGTCATGCGGAATTCCTGCGCGCTCTGAAAAATACCGTTGTCATCGGCGTCTCGACTGCGGTGCTGGCCATTGCAGCGTTCTCGGTGGTTGCCTACATTTGCGCGCGAACCCGCTACGCCGGACGGGCTTGGCTGGATTTCATGTCGTGGCTGACCGGAACCATTCCGGGCATCGTCATGGGGCTGGGCATCATCTGGCTGTTTCTTGGCACGCCGTTTCTGCGGCCCATATACGGAACGATTTTCGTTTTGATCATTGTGACTGTGCTCGCCCAGATGACCACCGGGGTGCAGGTATTCAAATCGAACATGGTTCAGATTGGAAATGAACTTGAAGAGGCGGCCTGGGTGTTTGGCGCCGGATGGCGTTATAGTTTTCAGAAGGTCGTGCTGCCGCTGATTGCGCCGGCGGTTGCGGTGGTGGGCATACTGGCGTTTGCCTCATCGGTGAAAATGACCAGCCACGTGGCGCTGCTGGCCACAACCGAGACGAGGCCGTTGTCGATTCTTCAGTTGAATTACATGGCAGATGGCAGTTACGAAGCGGCGTCGGTGGTGGGGGTGATCACCCTTGTCTTGACACTGGGCGCCGCTGCTGTGGCAAGGTATTTTGGCGTAGGGGTGAGACGTTGAGGTCGGGGCCGAGAACGCGGCAGGTACGGCGTTCGAATCACAGCAAGGAAATTTCAGCAAGGAGTGTGGTTTATGTTGACCAGGGAGAATAACGAACTTCTGACCCGAACCGGACCGGATACCCGGATGGGCGGGCTGCTGCGCCTGTACTGGTTGCCGGCGCTTCTGGTGGAGGAACTCCCGGAACCCGACTGCCCGCCGGTTCGGGTCAGTCTCCTCTCCGAGCGTCTTGTGGCGTTCCGAAACAGCGAGGGCCGGATCGGTTTGATCGATGAGGCCTGCCCGCATCGCGGCGCATCGCTTGTCTATGGCCGCAGCGAAAACTCGGGAATACGCTGTATCTACCATGGCTGGAAAATGGATATTGGCGGCAATGTTGTTGAGATGCCTTGCGAGCGCGGTGATCCCGCTTCGATGGAGCGGATCAAGGTGCAAAGCTACCCGGTGCGCGAGGCCGGCGGCATTGTCTGGGCGTATCTTGGCCCCAAGGACAAAATGCCGCCGTTCCCTGCGTTCGAATGGATGAATCTACCTGCCACCCACGTGCATGTGCAGAAGATTCTGATCGAATGCAACTACCTGCAGTCCATCGAGGGGGGCATCGACTCGGCGCACATCTCCTTCCTGCACAGCACCGAGATCAATTACGGGCACATCGCCACCGCCACCAAGGACACCGCACCGGAGTTCGAAGTGCAGGAAATGCCCTATGGATTCCGATACGCGGCATTGCGCAATCGCGATGCGGAAAACCGCTACGTGCGCATCACGCCGTTCATCATGCCGTTCTATACCATCGTGCCGTTCGCCGAGAACCAGCCGCAGGCGCAACATGCCTGGGTGCCGGCGGATGACCATCACAACTGGGCATATACATTTACCTTCAAGCGTGGCGAACCCCTGACGCGCGACGAATGGACCCATGCGGCCGACCTGACTGACGGTTACCGGAAATTCCGCAATGTCGGCAATCAGCACCTGCAGGATCGCGCGGCCATGAAATCCGGAAAAAGCTTTTCAGGAATTCCCGAGATTCTCGATCAGGATGCCGCGGTGCAGGAGAGCATGGGATTCATCGTGGACCGGACCAAGGAGCATCTGCGAAAGACCGACGCAGCCATTGTCCATTTGCGCCGCCTGTATCTGAAGAAGCTCGAGGGTGCACAGCAGTCCGATGAGGGAATCAATCAGGAGGCATTCGCCTGCCAGGACACGATTCGCTGCAGGATTGCCGTGGTTCCCAGTGCAAGCGACTGGCGTTCGCTTGAATGACGCCTGTCGCCGGAGGGTGGATTCCGGCCTGCATTCTTATCAATGCCAGTTTATGAAAGGAGTGAATATGAGGAAATCGCACTGGATTGCCGGGGTGCTGTTGATGGCAGCATTTGCGCCGGTCATTGCGCAGCAAAAGGGCGCGGACCGCAATGTTTCGTGGGAACGCGAACTCAAGGAAACGCTTGCCGCCGCTGAAATCGAAGGCAGGGTTACCGCGATTGGCCGGCCCGGAGATGACCGCGAGTCGTTTTTCAAAAAGTTTCAGGAAAAATATCCGAAAATAAAAATTGAATACACCCTGATGCGCCCGAGCAACCTGGCGCCCCGGTTGCTGGCCGAGCAGCAGAAAAGCGTGTTCCTGTGGGATGTGATGGTCGAGGGGGGCAACAATGTTGCGAACGTGCTCAAGCCGGCGGGGGCGACCGCTGATATTCGCGATTATCTGATTCGCGACCCGCGTGTCGTTGGCGACAGCAATTGGCGCGGCGGCTTTGAGGATGGCTACCGGCTCTCCGATAACATCGGCATCTATTCGTTTGCGGTGAGCACTTCGGTGGGGCCGTATGTGAACCGTGATCTGGTATCCAAACAGGAGTTGAGCGGCCTCAAGGATCTGATCGATCCGAAATGGAAGGGCAAGATCGTCATCAATGATCCGCGACTGCCCGCCCACGGCCAGATCATGCTCGCCTCCATGGCCTTTGCCGAAGGCAACGAGTACATCCGCAAAATCATGGTCGATCAGAATCCCGTCTACGTCACCGATGTGAGGCAATTGACGCAGTGGCTTGCCACCGGGCGCTATCCAATAGCCATCGGCGCGGACACCGCGATGCTGGACAACCTCAAGAAGAAGGGAGTCGGCAAGGGCGTCGAAACCCTGTTGACCTCGGGCATTCCCAAAACCATTTCCGGGGTGACGGTCAATGTTTTCAAGAATCCACCGCATCCGGCCGCCGCGAAAATATTCATTCACTGGATGCTCGGCCAGGAAGGTCAGAAGGCCTTCTCGGATCAGGTGGGCGAGACCAACAGCCGTCGCGTGGATGTCAAGGAGGCCGAACCTGAAAGCGCTCCCGACTGGAGCCGCATTCAGGAATACACGTTTTCCCTTCAGCGTAAAACCGGGCTGGAGGCATTGAACATGATCGGCCGCATGGCAAAGGAAATCAAACAGGCGAATTAAGCAAGGATTCGGAGCCCGTCGTCCCGGCGAAAAGTCCGCCAATCCGGCCGCGGGCCCGATGGAAGCGGCCTGAACAACTCCACGATTGATGACGCAGCGAGGAACAACATGTTGTCCAAAGAGCAAAACGATTTGATCACCCAGACCGGCCCCGGCACTCCCTGCGGGCAACTGTTGCGCAGTTATTGGCAACCCATCCTCACCTCCGAAGAGTTGCCTCCCGGCGCGCCCCCGCTGCCGTTGCGCATCATGAGCGAGGAATTGGTGTTGTATCGCAACGCCGATGGCAGTCTCGGTATGCTCGGGCTCTACTGCCCGCATCGCGGCACGGATTTGTCCTACGGGCGCATTGAAGACGGCGGATTGCGTTGCCTGTATCACGGCTGGCTCTTCGATGCGAAAGGGCATTGCCAGGATCAGCCGGCCGAAAAAGGCGGCGGCGCCTTCAGGGACAAAATCCGCCACATCGCCTATCCCGTGCGTGAAATGGGAGGCCTTGTTTTTGCGTACATGGGAGAGGGCGAGCCACCCCTGATTCCGAATTACAATTTCCTGACGGCGCCCGAGGACTACCGCATTGCCTTTCGCGTGGTGCAGGACTGCAACTGGGTGCAGGCGATGGAGGGCAGCATTGATCCGGCCCACACTTCGTTCCTGCATCGTATTGCGCCAAAAGAAAAGCGCGGGCAAACAGACGCGACCCCCGCCGGCATGCACGCGGACTACTTCGGCGAGGACACCTGCCCGGATATCGAAATTGAACGCACCTGGTTTGGCGTGCGCATCTGCACGCTGAGGAATCTGGAGCGCGGTGAGCGATATTTGCGCGTGACCAACTATCTGTATCCCAATGGCGCCACCGTGGTGGGGGCGGAGACGGCCCAGAACGCCGGTGGTTATTCCGGGCGCTGGTATGTGCCGGTTGATGACCGAACGCATCTGCGATTCGAATTGCTGCACGTCACCGACGAACCCATTAACAAGCAGATGTTCCGGGCGCGTCGCTCAAAGGAAATCGGTCCGGACAATCGCCACATTCGTAATGCTGCGAACCGCTACCTGCAGGACCGCGAAGAAATGAAGTCCGAGACTTTTTCGGGATTGGGGCGTTACTTTCCCGCACAGGATGCACTGGCCATAGAAACCCCTGGCGCCATTTATGACCGCTCCCAGGAGCACCTCGGGCGCAGCGACCTTGCCGTGGTGCAGATGCGGCGCGCATTGCTGGATGCCATCGAACAAATGCAGGCGGGTGGCGAGGCACCCGGTGTGTTGCGCGACCCGGCCAAAAATGTGTTTCCAGACCTCATGGTATTTGGCGATTTCATCGAACCGGGGCTGAGCGGCCCCGAACATTGCGCGCAAAGGCTGGAACGGACTCGGTCGGGCGGGACTAAAGACGCGCCTTAGTCACCAGTATGCGACGGCGGTGCGAACGCCGGTTTTTATGCGCAAGTCGTGCTACGGCAAGCGTATGACAATCTTTCCAGTCTGTGCGTCTGCTTCCATATGGGCCTTGGCATCGGGCGCCTGATCAAAGCTGAACACTTTGTCGATCAGCGGCTTGATGCGACCGTCGGCGAACGCCGGCAGAAGATCCCTGATGAAGCCGCGAACCGTCTCCGATCGCGAGGTTGCGTCCCGATGCTTGTTCGAGACGCCGAAGATACGCAGGCGCTGCGAGTGCAGCGCCGCAAGGTCGATGTCGCTCACGACCACGCGGTCCAGGTACCCGACCATGGCAATGCGCCCCTGGAAGGCGAGTGACCGCATGCACTCGCTGAAGACCGTTCCACCCACGGTGTTGACCACCAGATCCGCGCCATGGCCTCCGGTTGCCTTCATCACCGCGTCATGAAAATCAGGACCTTTTGACACCAGGGGCACATCGAGTCCCAGCGGTGAGAGGCGTGCAAGCTTTGCAGCCGAACGCGAGGTGCCGATGACTTTGGCGCCCAGCGCCTTTCCCGCCTGCAGTGCGGCGACGCCAACACCCGAAGAAACGCCTGGCACCAGTAACCATTCGCCCGACTTGATGCGGCCCTGTTCAACCAGCATGTCATACACCACGCAGAACGTAATGGGCGTGGCGGCCGCTTCCTCCCAGGACATGGCGGCGGGCACGGGGATGGCCTCGCGGGCATCCATCAGGGCGTATTCGGCATAGGCGCCGGTGACACGGCCCATCACCCGCGCGCCGGTCTTGAAACCCGTCGCCTTCGTTCCCGCCTGCGTCACTTCACCGGCGGCCTCGATGCCGGCGCGCGTGGCTTTCGAGTCGGCGGTCAGGCCGTGGCTTGCAATGAACTCGCCGCGATTGAGCGCCGCAGCGTGGATTTTGACGAGCAGTTGATTCTCCGAGGGCACGGGCATTGGTGTGTCACGTTCTTCGAGGACGGAATGTCCATCCCTGATCTGTATCCAGTAGGCGCGCATGGGGTTTCTTCCAATTTGTCCGAACGCGATATTATCAGCAGGAGAAGAGGAGCCCGGCAGTGTGCCGCGCGAATACAAGGAGGAATTCATGGAAATCAAAGTCATTGAATCGCAGGCGGACTGGCGCGGCGAACAGCTCACCAAACGTTCGGACTGGTTGCATCAGCTGAACGACGCGGAAATCGGCGAAATCGACAAAGCCTTCAAGTCCGTCAAATCCAAGGGGATCGACATCCGTGATGTCAGCAAGGACAACTTTGCCCTGGACCGCTTTCCGCGCATCGCGGAGAAGTGCCAGGTCGCGATTGAGGGCGGGGCGGGGGTGTTCCTGATCCGCGGCTTTCCCTCGGACAATTACGCCCCCGAAGACCTCAAGCTGATCAACTGGGGTCTGGCCAAGTATGTCGGCACCGCGGTTTCGCAGAGTGCCGAGGGTGACGTCATGGGTGACGTTCGCAATCTCAACACCAGTCCCGACGGTCCGAAGAGCGGACGCGGCTACAAGTCCAGCCGCGAGCTGTGGTTCCACTGTGATTCAGCCGACGTGAGCAGCCTGTTCGCCGTGCGCAACGCGAAAAGCGGCGGTCTGTCGGGCGTGTGCAGTTCGCTGGCCGTCCACAATGAGATGGCGCGCACGCGACCGGATCTGCTCGAAGCGCTCTACGAACCCTGGTGGTGGACATGGCAGAAGAAATGCTATGAACATGAAGGCCCGATCTACCAGCAGCCGGTGTTCAGCGTTCAGGACGGGCATCTGTCGTGCAGGTACATCGGAGGTTCATTGCGCGGCGTGCATAAGCAATACCCGGAGGTGGTGCCGGCGTTGACCCCGCGGCAGCTCGAGGCTATGACGCTGTTCGACAAGCTCCTCAACGGCCCCGAATTCCCTGTGTGGAAGCCCTTTATTCCGGGTGATTGGCAGATGGTGAACAACCACATCGTGATGCACGCGCGCACCGAGTTCGAGGATTACCCCGAGGTCGAACGCAAGAGGCACCTCCTGCGCATGTGGCTTGCGATGCCCAACAGCCGGCCGCTATCTCCCCTGATGCGGCCGGTGTATCGGGATCAGCGCGCGGGGGCTGTGCGCGGCGGACTGCCGCCGGCCGTGCCCGGAACCGTGGTGTTCGAAACCACCGAGGTGGTGTAGCCGCAGCCGACTGCGGCACCTCCCGCCGATGCCAGTGCAGGCGGGGGGCGAACTCAGTCCACTCGCACGCCAACCGCCTTGACGATTTCGCCATAGCGGTTGTAGTCGCGTTTGATGGCAGTCTGAAACTCGTCGATGCTCACGTTCCAGGGAAGGAATCCGCCGGCCGAGTTGAGCTTGTCGATCACATCCTGCTGGACCAGAAAGCGGCTCATCTCCCCGCGCAGGCGGGACAGCGCATCCGTCGAAGTGCCCGTCGCGGCGAATAATCCGACCCAGGTGAGGATTTCATAGCCGGGCAGGGTTTCGGCGATGGTCGGCAGATCCTGCGCATCCGGAGAACGCGTCGCCGCCGTTGTGCCCAGCGAGCGCAGCTTGCCGGCCTTGACCTGCACCGACACCGCCGATCCGCCGATGGTGGCGGAGATGTCACCTGCCAGCAGTGCCGTCGCGGTTGCCGCGCCTCCGCCGGTGTAGGGGATATGCGTGAGGTTGATGCCGGTGCGCTGCTTGAACAATTCCATGGCCAGGTGGTGCTGGCTGCCGTTCCCGGCGGAGCCGTAGAACATCGGCGGATTGGCAGTCTTGGCGTACGCGATGAATTCCGCCACGGTTTTTGCCGGGACCGATGGACGCACCACCAGTTCAAAGGCCTGTTTGGCAACCGGCGCCACACCCACCAGATCGGTGAGCGTGTTGAAGCTCATTTTGGAATAGACATGCGGATTGATCGCAATCTGGGCGTCGGTGCCCAGAAAAAGGGTGTATCCATCGGGACCCGATCGGGCCACCAGTTCGCCGGCGATGTTGCCGTTCGATCCCGGGCGGTTCTCAACGACGACCGGCTGCCCCATGTTGTTCCCCACCTTGGCGGCGAAGAGACGCGCAATGATGTCGGGTCCGGTGGCCGCCGCGCTGTTGGGAATGATCTTGATTGGTTTCTGCGGGTACTGCGCATGCGCCATTCCATGAAGCACTGCGCTGCCTGCAACGACTGCGAACAAGGTTGAAAGGCTTTTCATCGCGTTCTCCCTAGTCAAATTTTGCGCCGGAATCCCTGATGGCCTTGGCGGTGACCCTGATCTCGTCACGCACGAAGGCGGCAAATTCCTCGGGGGATTTTGACCCCGGGGTTTCGGTGCCATCCTTGGCCATGATCTCGCGGAACTTCGGATCGCGCAGCGCCTGGCTGGTGCCCTCGAAGAGGCGCATCACCACCGCTCGCGGTGCCGCCGCGGGCAGGAAGAATCCATACCAGATGGAAACGTCGTAACCGTTGAGGCCGGATTCCTCCATCCCGGGCAGTCCGGCTACCAGCGGTGAGCGCGCCTTGGTGGTGACCGCAATGCCGCGCAGCCGTCCCCCCTGCACCTGCGGCATCACCGAGGGCGAGGTCGCAAACGTGAGCTGGGTGTCGCCGGCGACGACGGAGGCCACCGCAAGGCCGCCGCTCTTGTAGGGCACGTGGACCATTTCCGCGCCGGTCAATCCGCTGAACACCATGGTCGCGAGATGCGGCACGGAACCGTTGCCGGAGGTGGCGAAGTTCAGCTTGCCCACGGTTTTTTTCGCCTCGGCGATGAGTTCGGAGACGGTGCGCGCCGACAGGGACGGATGCACCGCGATCACCAGCGGCGATCGGGTGACCTGGATGACGGCCGCAAGGTCCTTCTCGGGGTCGTAGCCGACATTCTTGTTGATGATCGGGTTCACGGCGATGCCACTCTGGCTGGCAATGACCACCGTGTATCCGTCGGGTGCCGATTTGGCCACCTGGTCGACGGCAAGGCTCGAACCCGCGCCGGGTTTGTTCTCGATGATGACCGATTGCCCCATGGCGCGATTGAGTGGTTCGTTCATGGCGCGGGCGATGATGTCGGCGGCGCCGCCCGGTGCGAAGGGCACCACCAGTCTCACGGGTTTGTTCGGATAGCCCTGTGCAAGGACTGCGGTTCCTGCAAGCATTGCCGACATCGCTGTCGCGGCAAATTGCGTGCTCCTCGAAATCGATCGCATCGTTTTCATCCTCCCGGAGATGTTGCGGCAGTGTACCCGTGCCCGCCATTGCGGGCTTGGCAGCCCGGCACCCCTGACCTATGATCGCCGGGAGCCGGTTGTTGCAGGCCGGTCGGCTGTCCAATGGAACACCCACAAGGAAATGTCATGGCCACAGGTTCAAGCCCTCCCCACCGCATCGATACCCACCACCACATTGTTCCCCCGAAATATTTTGCCGCTGAACGGGAGAAGATTCTCGGCGCCGCCATCGGGCGGAATCAGGGCGTGATCGACTGGACGCCTGCCCGGGCCCTTGAGGCCATGGACAGCGGCGGGGTGGCCACCGCAGTGACTTCGATCTCCGCGCCCGGCGCCTGGTTTGGCGATGTGCCCGCCGCCCGGCGCATTGTGCGTGACTGCAACGATTACGCCGCCGGCATGGCCCGCGACCACAAGGGACGATTCGGCGTGTTTGCAACCCTGGCCCTGCCCGATGTCGAAGGCAGCCTGAAGGAAATCGAGTATGCGTTCGATGTGCTGAAAGTCGATGGCATCGGCCTTGTCACCAACTACGACGCCATCTGGCCGGGAGACCCCAAATTCGCGCCGATCTGGGATGAGCTGAACCGCCGCAAGGCCGTGGTGTATTTCCATCCCACCTGCGCGGCCTGCTGCGCCAACCTCGTTCCGCAGGTGACCATGGCGGTGGTCGAGTTCGCATTCGACACCACCCGCGCCATCGTGAGCCTGCTGTTCTCCGGCACCTTCGCGCGGTGCCCGGACATCCGCTTCATCTTCTCCCATGGAGGGGGCACCCTGCCGATGCTGTTTGGCCGCATTGCCGCGACGGCTCGCAATCGCGATGACCTGGCGAAGGTCGCACCGAACGGCGTGATGCATGAAATCAAAAAGCTCTACCTCGACACGGTGAGCGTGTTCGATCCGGTGAGTTTCAATGCGCTGAAACAGATGACGCCACTCTCGCATCTGCTGTTCGGCACCGACTATCCCTACTGGACCACCGACGTCAACATCTCGGCCCTGGCTGCGCAGAATCTCACCGCCGCAGAGCTTCGCGCCATCGAACGCGACAACGCGCTGGCGCTGCTGCCGCAATTGGCTCGCTAAAAAGGGGCCAGGCTCGAATTTATAATCGGGCCCGGCCCCTTTTCAGAGTTCGAATACCTTTTGCGGGGTCTGGTGCAGCCGCTCGTGCGGGCCGTCGGCGCGGATGAGGAAGTTGTCACTGATGGTGGCGGCCACGCGCTCGTTGGCAACGATGGGGTGGATGCCGATGTTCATGTTCGCGGCGATGCGCATGGTCTCGTCGCTACGGATCAATGGACGCTCGACATTTTCATAGCCCTGGCCATGGCAGTGAAGACGTTTTTCGCCCTGAAAGCCGCGTTTTTTCATTGCCGCGTTGTACTCGGCGAAGATGTCGCTGCATCGCGCGCCGGGTTTCAGCAGGTCCAGGGTGAACTTCTGCATGTCGATGGTCTGGCCGATCATGTCGGTGAGTTCCTGCGGCGCGCGGCCGAGCACGATGTAGCGGCACATGTGTGCGAAGTAGCCGCCGGGGCCGCTGTTCTCGGCCTGCCACACCAGCACATCGCCCGATTCCATGCGCCGGCCATGATGCGATTTCATGCGAAAGAGCGCGGGCTTGCCGGGCGGCGACGATGAGCCGAGGAAGTAGCCGGTTTCGCCGTCGAGCATTTCGCCGATGTAATTCGAATACGCCATGACGTCGTAGTCATGCATGCCCGGCTTCACGTGGGCAAGAACCTTCCCGAAAATCTCGTCCTGCATCAGCGCCGCCTTGCGGATCCATGCGATGTCTTCTTCGCTCTTGACGGCTTTCAGGTCGTCGAGCGCGTCGGTGATGTCGGCGTGGTGGATGGCTCCCAGTTGCTGCTGGAGGCGGCTCGCAAAGCCGTGGTACATCATGGACGCGCCGGGCAGGGCGATGGTCTTGAAGCCGGATTTGAGAACCTCTCTGGCAATGAGATCGGCATCGTAATCCGCGCAGTAGTGGACCGCCGGGAACATGGGCGTGGTGAGCCGCCGCGCAATGCCGTAATGCGGGCCGTTGACCGGGTCGAGGTCGGCCTCGCCGCCGAAATCGCCGTGGTGCACGATGGTCATCGGGCCGCTGGCAGGAAAGATCACCGACTGCGGATAGGTCCCCAGCGGCGGGATGCCGGTGAACCAGCGGAAATAGCCGCCAAGGCCCGCGAAATTGTTGGAACCCTGGATGACAAGGGCGTCCACCTTCGATGCCCGCATGATTTCCCGCACGCGGGCCCAGCGGCGATCCAGTTCCGCATTGGAGATGGGATTCCTGAATCGTTCATCGACCTGCGCCATGGCGTTCCTTTTCAGTTCCTGCTGGCCCCACGTATCGCAACGGCATCGATTTCGATCAGCAGATCGGGTGTCACGAGGCCCTTGACTTCCACCATGGTGGAGCAGGGCTTGTTGCCGGGGAAGAATTCATTGCGCACGACGCCGATCTCGGCGCGGCGCGAAATATCGGTGACATACACCGTGATCTTGAGTACGTCTGCCATGGTGGCGCCGGCCGCTTCGATCAGATGCCGGATCTTGCCCATCACCGCACGGGCCTGCGCCTCCATGCTGTTGCCGCCGATGGCCTTGCCGTCAGGACCCGAGGCAGTCATCCCGGAGAGGAAGATCTGGTCTCCCACAACAAGGCAATTGGAGAATATTTCGCCGGCTGGTTCGGGAACCGCGGGCGCTGCAATCTTGGTGATTGCCATGTTCGTCCTTACTTTGTAAGTATTTGTTTTTCGAAGGATTTTTGCAGTCCCGCCTCGGCGAGCGCCGTGAGTTGCTTGCGCGCCTCCTCGCGCATCCAGCGCCGCACACGCACCAGGCCGGTGTCATGGTCGTACAGTGCCTCATGGTCGCCGGCATCCATCTCAAGGCCCTCGACCAGCACCCGGTCCTGCTCCAGTACATGCCAGTGCCGCGCTTCGAGGCGCGTGCGATAAAGGAATTTCCACGCGTCGCGCTGCCAGCCCGTGACCTTGCGGTTGCGCCAGAAGAAATGCGCGCTCATGCGCGGCCCGATCGGCGTGGACATGGAGATGATGCCGAAGCTGCCGCCCGGCCCCGCGGATTTCGGATAGGGAATGTCCAGGCGCACGTACATGGCGCCCGAATCGCACCATTCGCTCCAATCGAAATTGACGTCGCGCTGGGTGCTCTTTTCGAAGACGAATCCGATGTCGGTGTTGCGGATGCTGAACTTGGCCTGCGTATCCCCCACCGCCATGGAGTGCGACTGCTTGTGCAGGAAGGTGCCGTGCATGGGGTCCATGTTGTTGTCCACGAGCACGCGGTACGGGGTGTGCCATTCGGTGTAGCAGAGAAAACGCTCGTACTCGTCCGACACCAGTTGCGGTGGCGGATTGAAGGCCACGGGCTCCGGATGCAGTGCATCGCCGACATAGATGAAGATGGCGCCGGCAAATTCGCGGCAGGGGAAGGTGCGCACCGCCTTCTGGCCTTCGAGCTTGCAGCCCGGGCTGCCGGGCACGGAGATCACCGTGCCATCGCGTCCGACCTGTACACCGTGATAGATGCAGGCCAGCCGGTCGCCCAGGTGCTTCCCGAGCGACAGGGGCGCGCCGCGATGCGGGCAGTAATCCTCCTGCACGTTCACGCGGCCGTCCGGCTCGCGCCACAACACCAGCTTCAGGCCCAGCCGGTACAGGGGCAGCGGCTTGTCAGCGACGAAACCGGAGGGGCACAGCGCGTGCCAGCGGTTTCGAAGGCCGATGGAGAGCTGGGTCTCGATGTCTTCGTCCGATACCTGTGCGGCATTGCGGATGGGCAGCGGGGAATTCATAGCGGTGCCCCCTTGCCCGCATTTTCTCCACGGCCAAACGCGGCCATGACGGCGCAAAAGCGTTCCTCTGTCCAGGTGGTGCCTTCCGGCGTGCGGATGCAATCCTTGTTAAGGCGCGCGACCAGTGCCGGCAATTCCCAGGCGCCGTCGGTAAAGGCCGCTTCAATGGCATCGCCGAGTTGAATTTCGTAATCCGTCGGCGCGCGACTGGCGGACTGCCGCCATCCTGTGTAGGGCTTCGGAATCCGGTCGGGGTCGGGAAACAGGTTCTGGACAGACATGGACAACTCCTTATTTCTTGCGTGCTTTTTTGCCGCGGTTCCATTCGCCCTCATGGTAGCGCTTGCGGATGCGCTCCCTGACCGGAACGAAGTCATAAGTCACATAGCATTCGGTCGAAAAAACGCCCCATGCGGAGCGTTCCAGTTCGAGGTTGACGATGCCCAGTTTCGAGGCGGGCAGTTTCAATGTGACGATCTGTCCCAGGCCCATGGCGACGGTCCAGGAAACCACTTCCGTGCCAGCCGGCGGAAAGCGGTCCCACCATTCGCGTTCGGCCAACGTCCCCTGAATCTGGTCGACGTTCTGGCTCTGGTCGTGCTTGAGGAATATGGTGAGGAGTATGTCGCCGCTGTCGGGTGCCTGCTGAGCTTTGGATTTCACGTGTTCCTCGCGAAAGTGATCGGGCATGTCGCGCGCCCGGATGCGCTGCCCCTGCATCGTAGCGGATGCGGCGGAATGATCGCACGTCAGGCTTGATGCCTTACAGAGTCGATGCTAACCTCTGTTTCATATGTCATCAAGCAGTTCATTAGTAAAACAAAGGGATTTACGGCCCATGAGCAAACCTTCCCTGACCTTCGCCTGCGGCCCCTACGACCGCATGGAGCCACTGTACAACGGCATGGTATCCGTCGAAGGCGTGAATCTGGTGCCCCGCATCCTTCAGACGCCGATGCATATCTTCGGCCCCATGCTGAAGAACGGCGAATTCGACATCGCGGAAATGTCGCTGACCCACTGTTTCACGCTGCGGGCGCTGGGCCAGGCGAAGTTTGTGACCCTTCCCGTGTTTCCCTCGCGGATGTTCCGCCATGGCTTCACCTATATCAACCGCAACTCGGGCATCAAAAGCCCCGCGGACCTCAAGGGTAAGCGTATAGGCGTTCAGGGCTACCAGATGACGGCCGCTGTCTGGATACGGGGAATCCTCGAGCACGAGTACGGCGTTTCATTCGAAGGCGTGCAATGGCTGGAAGGCGGGGTCAATCAGCGCGGCGTGGCCGGTGGCGATGCAACCGCCATGCATCCGGATCCCTCGATCAGCATCAAACCCATCGGTAATGACACCACGCTGAATGACATGTTGCAGACCGGTGAAATCGATGCCCTGGTCGGCGCGTTCGCGCCCATGTCCCTGGGAAAAAATCCCGATGTGGTGCGCCTGATCCCCGACTATCACCAGCATGAGAAGGACTACTACAAGCGGACGCATGTCTATCCCATCATGCACGCCCTGGTGATACGCGATGACGTGCACCAGAAGTATCCGTGGCTTGCGGCGAATCTGTACAAGGCTTGTCTTGAATCGAAGAATGTGGCGGTGAGGCAGGCAGAGTTCACCGGCGCCATGCGTTACATGATGCCCTGGCTGTACGAGCACCTGGAGGAAATGCAGGAGGTGTTCGGCGACGATCCCTGGCCCTATGGGCTCGAGGCGAACCGGCCGACGCTGGAAGCCTTCGGGCGGTTCCTGGTGGAGCAGAAGTTTCTTCCGCGCCCGATGGCACTGGAGGAGGTGTTCATCGACGTGAATGCAGGGTAGTCACATGACGCGCACGTTGAATACCAACGCGGCCGGGATTCAGATCGAACTCTGTCAATAAACCCCTATTACGAGGGGCGCGGCATCTTTAGCGATCGCACCCCTGCGTTAGTCCTTACAAGTCAACGGCCCACGCATCGTAGCCATAAACCCAATCCGCGTTGCCGCCTTCGCGAAGCCAGTTGTTGCCGCGTGATCCGAGTTGTATCTGACTGGTGCGTTCCAGGCGCGATGCCTGATAGGCGAGAAATGCCTTCGGTATGCGGTCG